>DUEH01000272.1 GCA_011192195.1 Chloroflexota bacterium
ACTCCGGCCACGAAACCTTCCCCAACGTCATCCGCATGGTCGCCTCTGGTCGTCTTGACCTCAGCCCCATCATCACCGCCCGCTACAGTCTGGAAGACGCCGTCACCGCCATTGCCCAATCCACCAAACGCCAAGACGGTAAAATTATGGTACTGCCAAACGGCTAGGCGTGGTGCAGGTGAGCAGGTGTGAAAGTGAGCAGGTGAGCAAAAGTTCTCACCTGCTCACCCGCTCACCCGCTCACTTTCTATTTTTCAACAACATCAAGGAGAAACAAGATAATGACAAGCACCCCCGAAGGATTACTCGCCACCAACCAGCCCGATCTCTTCTTTGAAGACGATAAAATCGGGCGGATGAAAAAAGAACTCTGGGACGCCAGCGAAGCAGAAATTGACGCGCTGCTGACCGAATACGGCCTGCCCGCGCCCGTGCAGTGGAGCGATCCCCGCGTTTATCTGCAAATGATGCCCCGCCATCAATTGATTGACCAACGTCGCAAAAACGACATCGTCTTCCTGCCCATCGGCTGCACCGAAAATCACGGCATGCATCTCCCCTCCGCCACCGACACCCTCTTTGTCAGCCAAATTCTGGAAGGCCTGCGCCGTTACATTGGGGAACGAGACGGCGCGCCGCCCGCCCTGTCGCTGCCGCCGCTGAACTTTGCCGCGCACCCCTATCACCACGCAGGTATGCCCGGCACCGCCATTGTCCGCGAAGACATCGCCCGCGAAATGCTCATTGACGTGATGCTGGGCCTGTGGAACGACGGTTTCCGCAAAATCATTATGATCAACAACCACGGCCACCTGTGGATGCTGGAATCCGTTATTCAGCAATTCCAGAAGCGCTACCAACTCCCCGGCATCTTCCGCGTACTGGATTGGCATCGCGCCGTACGCGAATTTTTCCGCGAAAAGAAATTCGGCGGCATGTACGACTCCACCTTTGTCCACGCTGCCGAAGCCGAAACTTCCCTGGCCCTCTACCTCTTCCCCGATATGGTAGATATGGAATACGCCGTCAATACCAGCGGCGTTGCCTACCTGCCCGCCGGGCACTTCGACACCTCGGTAGACCCCTATCGCCGCCCCAGCCGCTGGAGCGAAGGCGAAGGCCACTTTGCCATTGAAATTTCCGGCACACCCGAAGGGGTTGTCGGTCTGGCCGCTCACGGCGAGGCCAAAAAAGCCAAAAAACCGCTGGCCGCCATTCTCAAATATCTCACCATTCTGCACGACGATATTCTGGAAACCTTCCCCGCCGGAACCGTACCGCCCGTGGAAGAAGTCACCCTCCGCACCGAAGCAGAGATGGAACCTTACCTGCGAGAACCGCAGAGCGAAGGCTGGAAAACCGTCTACGCCCTGCCGAGGATTGGGCAGAGTAATATTTACTAAGGTTTCGTATTGGAGACTGAAGACCCCTCTCGTTCCCACGCTCTGCATGGGAACGAGAGGGGCGAGGGGGAGGAATGATTGCCAGATCAGGTGTAAAAATTATACTTGATCAAGTCTAACAATTCGGCCAGATGGGTGGAATGGGTAGGAAAACGAGGCGAGGGCCGGGTAACTTGCAAGTGGCGCTGCGGCTCTGGAATACGTTTCACAGGGGATTCAAAGGGACGTCGTAATTTATCATACCGGAAATAATAGCCATCGGGACGCTGGTAATGGTACGAATAAAGCGGTCGGAGTACAGCGCCATCAGCTTGAATAATGACATACTCCTGAAATCGAAGAGATGAGCCATCAATAAAAATCAAGCCAATTGGCGATGCTCCTGGTTTAGCAAAACCGCTTTCACGCGGGGCAAAAACCAGGCCCTCATTTCGACTATGTTGCATCCGCGTCACTGCTGAACGGTCCCGAATAATATTCGAAGTATCAATGACGCCCAATAACCAGCTTACGTAATTTGAAAATCGCTTCATGTTTCCGATTGCGCCACCCTCTCTTCCTCAGAAAATTCATCTCTGAACATCGGTTCTCCGGCCAAATGCATTTCATACAAACCAGCCCACATAGTAAATTCAATATCATCCGGCATTTCACCGTGTTGCCATTTCCGGTAAAATTCAGTAGAGGACATCTTATGAGCAGTTTCATAGCTGTTGAGTGAGGCCATAAACTCAGCGCGAGTCATCAAACCCACGTCTGAATATCCTTCGGCAAGATATTCCGGCGGCGTCTCTTTGAGTAACTCGTGCAAGTTTTGCGGCGGTACGTCTTCATCAGGAAAGGTGAAGGATACCTTTTTTTTGACGCTATATTGCGCGCGTCTGGAAGCAGTATATTGCGCCTTGAAAACTGAGCGCTGTTTTGCTTCCAGGCGTTCACGCTCGATCAAATCTCGGTGAGTAATGTAATAAGCCATAGCTTCTTTTACTTGCATCAGAGGCAAATCCATATCTTGGGCCGCCTTCTCAGGGCTGAGTTCACTTTCTTCGATTTCTTGAACGAATTCACCCACCGACATGGCGTGACCTTTTAGATACAACTGTTTATCACCGGTTTCTGGTCGCTCAATCAGATATTCGTAATGATCAAAAAGCAAGGGTGATACAGCCGGCACGCTCAATTCCTTGAATTTTTTGATCTGTTCCAGGTCTTGCAGTTCAACGCTGATAATTCGACGGCCTGAGAGCATTTCGTCAATAATCCATAGAAAAGCGCCGTAGGCTTGTTGCAGTAAATCTGCCCTGGAACGCACCGAAAGCCGTCCGGCCAGTAGTTGCAGAAGTTCTGCTTCTGTTTTTGTCAAGTCAACTTGCACGCGCACTTTGTCTTGTTTCTTGGTTTTTGAGGCCATAATGTACCCTCACTCTCCAATGAACAGATGAATAGCAGTGTTATACTTGTATTTTATAGCATTTTTACACATTTGTCAAGAGGCAAAATGAATAACCTGCAACAAAAACATAATTAAACTTGTATTTTATAGCAAATTTCAGTAAGGGAGACGAAAAATGATGAGACTATCTATTGTTTTATCCACCCACGCCGCCCAGTTCGAGGCGGTGGCTTTCAAAGGCGATTTTGAAAACAACGTAGCCAAAATTGCCGGCTATGGCTACGACGGCGTTGAACTGGCCATCCGCGACCCTAAGCTGGTCAACCCGGATGAACTGGCGCAAGTTGTCAGCAAGCGCAATCTGAAAGTACCCGCCATTGGTACCGGACAAGCCTGGGGCGAAGAGGGACTCTCCTTCACCAGCAATGACCCGGAGCTGCGCCGCGCCGCCATCGAGCGCATCAAAAGCCACATTCCTCTGGCGGCAGAGTTCGGCGCGGCGGTGATTTTGGGACTCATTCGAGGTATTACCCCCAAGGGGCAAACTCACGAGCAGTCAATGGCCTACCTGATTGGAGCTTTGCAAGAATGTTCGGCGGCGGCAGCGCCCCACGGCGTAAAATACGCCCTGGAACCCCTCAACCGCTACGAAACCGACCTCATCCACACCGTCGCCGACGGCCTGGACCTCATCGAACGCGTTGGGGCCGACAATTTCGGCTTGCTGCTGGACACCTTCCACATGAACATCGAAGAACCGTCCATCGAGGAAAGCATCCGCGCCTGCGGCGACCGTATCTTCCATTTCCACGTAGCCGACTCCAACCGCTGGTATCCCGGCGCGGGGCATCTCGATTTTAAAGGCATCCTGGATACACTCTTTGAAAGCGGCTACGAGGGATTTGTCTCCGGTGAGTTTATGCCCATCCCCAACGCAGACGCCAGCGCGCAACGGGCCATTGACTACCTGCGTGGGCTTGACGTATAAAAAATTGCCGCTTCTTGCGCTTGTGCAAACGTTTGCACATAAATTTGACAGCGCTGAAAGTATAGCCTATAATCAGTGCAAACGTTTGCACAATGACCAGAAGAGATTTCTTGAGCTCGGTACAATGCCCGTATCGATAAAAGATATAGCTAAACAGGTTGGCGTCTCTCCCTCAACCGTTTCTCGCGCCCTTAACGACCACCCCCGCATTAGCGGCGAGACCAAAGCCAATATCAAGGAACTTGCCCGGACAATGGGTTATGTTCCCAGCGTTATTGCCCGCAGCCTGGTAGCCAGACAAACCGCAACCATTGGCGTGGCTATCACTGATGTACATGACCCCTACTATGCCGATTCGGTGTTCGGGATTGAAGAAGAAGCGGCAAAACATAATTACCAGGTTATGTTAAGTAGCTTTTACCGGGACCCGGAACGGGAACTGGCCGTTGTGTATGATTTTCACCGCCGCCGCCTGGATGGGATCATCATCACCGGCTCTTATATGAATCAGGTCTACCTCTCTTCTGATAGCAACTTTTTCCTCCCCATCGTCGTCATCAACAGCCCCAACTACCCATATTCGATTTCAGTAGACCGGCAACAGGGGACCAGACAAATCATTGAACATCTCCTGGATTTAGGCCACCAACGGATTGCCCACGTCACCCAACTGAAAGATGGGCTAGAACGCCTGTACAACTATCGGACACTTTTGGAAGAGTTCGGCATAGCTGTTGACGAATCACTGATTGTGGCGGGAGATGGGACGATAGCCGGCGGCATTAAGGCCGCGCCACAATTATTGGATTTGCCCAATCCCCCTACCGCCATCTTTTGCTTCAATGATCTGACTGCTATTGGGGTGATCAACGCCCTAAGAAAAAGAGGGCTTGATGTGCCCGGTGATATTTCGGTGGTCGGCTTCGATGACCTGGAAATGGCGGCCTATTACTGTCCCGCCCTGACCACCGTAAAACAACCGACCCATCACCTGGGTCAGCGCTCGGTTCAAATTTTGCTAAAGCTGATGGGCGGCGAAAAAAATATCGAGCCTGAAATCGTACCGCCGGAGTTCATCATCAGAGAGTCAACCGGACCAGCAGTTAGCGGAGCTTAACGAAAGGAGGTGATGCAAATTCGGAGAATAGCCTGATCTTTGCTTGTAAAGTTGTTAAATTCTTAATCATCAGTTTTCAGCGCCCAACTGACTGGCTACTGAAAACTGACCACTATTTCCAAAGGAGGAAAATGTGTTTAGTAAAAAATTTACCCTGTTTTTTCTGACAGTCCTGATCCTGGGACTCTTGACTGCCTGTGGCGCCGCCCAACCGGAAACCATCACCATTGTGGAAACGGTTGAAGTTGAAAAGGTGGTTGAAAAAGAAGTTGAAGTTGTTGTTACCAAAGAAGTTGAAAAGATAGTTGAAAAAGAAGTTGAAGTGGTCAAAGAAGTTGAAAAGATAGTCGAAGTCGAAAAAGAAGGCGCCACCGAAGAGGTGACAATTGTGGCTCGCTGCAAAGCCAGCCCGCCCTACGAGGAAGGACGCTGCAACAACCTGTTGAGCGCAGTAGGGGCCGCCAATGCCGAGTTAGCAGCCGCTGGCGATAAACGTCGTATTGCGCTCGAGGTCATCCAGGACGATGCGGACTGGGGGCCCTACAAGACCGAGTTCGAACTCGCCTCTGACGCGGGCGAAGCCCCGGACATCGTTTGCTCCGGGCACGAGCACGTCGGCGACTGGGCTACGGCCGGCTTCATCCGTGACCTCACTGATGATCTCGGCAAATACCCCGAATTTGATGACGTGATCGACTCGCTGTGGACCTCGACCGAGTTGAACGGCCAGCGCTGGGGAGTGCCGCAGGACGCCGAGGCTCGCCCGCTGTATTACAGCAAGCCATTGCTGCGCGAGTTGGGCTGGAGCGATGATGATATCGAGAGCCTGGACGAACGCATCGCCGCCGGCGAGTACACCTTCCAGGATATGCTCGACACGGCTGCGGAGGCGGTTGAAAAGGGCATTGTCGAGCCGGGCGACGGCTGGTGGCATCGCCCCGCCAACGGTCCGGACTTCCTGTACTACTACTATGGCGCCGGCGGCGAAGTAACCGACCCGGCCGGCAGTAACGCGCTGGTCTTCGACACCGCGGCCGCCCAGAAAGTCTACGCGATGCTGTATGACGCGGCCCAAACACGCAACATTATTCGACCCAACAAACTGGACGCCGACTGGGACTTCCACAAAGAGTACACCAGTTCCTTTGAAAATGTTGTCTTTGTCTTTGAAGGGACATGGCGCTGGTCCAGTTGGCACACCAACTACCTTCAGGACGTAGGCGGCGAGAGCTACCTGTTCGAGAACGTCGGCTTTGCTCCGATCCCGGCCAACGAAGAGGGTACCGGTGAACCCATCACCCTGACCCACCCCCTGATCTACATGATCAGTTCGCAGTCCGAAAACCCCGACCTGGCCCTGCTGCTGATCTCTAAAGCCACGGTCAAAGAACTCAATACGGACTACGCCATCGCCAGCGGTCACCTGGGCGTCCTGAAGTCTCAGGCAGATTACCCCACCTACAAAACCGCCAGGTTCTTGAGCGAAACCTTGCCGCTGCTCGAGTACACCACCTTCCTGCCTAACAGCCCCTACTGGAGCGCCTATTCAGAAGCCTACTTCCTGGGCATTCAAGCCGTGGAATCCGGCGACCTGACCCCGGAAGAAGCGATTGAAGTGGTTACAGAACAGCTTCAAAACGAGCTGGGTGATAATGTGATCATTCAATAGGTGGTAACTACCAAGCCACCAGGTGCGACGCACTTGGCGAATTGACCTCTCTTGCAATTTGATGCGTAAAACAAGCCAGTTTTGCCTTGCAAGGTGGTACGGAAGTGCGTTGCACCTATTGTTCCTTCTTAGACTTGGTAGTTGCAATAGGTGTTTGAAACCAGACCGATTCAGAGATTGGGAGATTGGAGACTTGTCCTGAACCTGCCGAATGGATTGGGAGATTACCCCCCAATCTCCAATCTCCAATCTCCAATTTTCTATCTACAAAGGAGGCAATTATGTCATCAACAAGCCAAACAGCAACAACAGCGCTCCCTTCCGAAACGTCGAAAATGTCAGGCAATATCATTGCGGTAGCAGGCGCAGTTGCAGCTCTTGTTGGCTTTTTTCTGCCCTGGGTTGGGTTCATCAAAAACGGCGCCCTTGTAGCCTCATTGAGCGGGGTAAGGGTTGGAGCCAGCCCCGTGGTCGAATTAGCCGGCGGGAATGTTCTCTACCGCGGTTCGCCGGCCGCTTATTTGGTCCCGATTGTCGCCGTAATCGTTATTGGACTGTCCCTTTACGCCATTTTTATGCGCCAGCAGGTGGCCGAAGGGGATGGGTTCGTCAAAATCGGCTTGAGCCTGATTACCCTGCTTGTTCTGTGGGGGCAATTTGCCCGCGCTCAAGGTGTGGCAGAACGGATGGGGGTGGAGTTACAACTTCAATACGGATTGATTATGGTCTTGCTGGCCTTAACTGCGAT
This sequence comes from Chloroflexota bacterium, assembly GCA_011192195.1. GTDB lineage: Bacteria > Chloroflexota > Anaerolineae > 4572-78 > 4572-78 > DUEH01. The sequence goes on from DUEH01000272.1 coordinate 7,319, forward strand.
GATCGTCGCCGGCGTGTTGGATATACGCGTCGCGATGGCTGGAAACCCGGCTTTTCGGAATGTGCTGAACGCTTTAAGCTTTATGAGTCCGGCCACCTTTATGGTGACGATTTTCTTCTTCATCCCGGTGGTCCTGCTCCTCGCCCTCAGCCTGACCGATCTGGCCAGTTCCAACTTCAGCGACCCCTGGACTTTCATCGGCCTGGAAAATTATCGCCGCATGTTCAGCGACAGGTTCTTCCCCAGGATCTTAGCCAATACCATCTTCTATGTGGTGGTGACCCTGGGCGTGTTCAACGTGGGCATGGCCCTGGTATTGGCCCTGCTGACAAACCACATCCCCCGCCGGGCCAGCTTTATCTTCCGTTTACTGTGGTTATTACCCCGCATCACCCCCTCGGTGATCTACATTGTGATGTGGCAGCGATTTGTTCAGGTGCCGCCGCACGGCATCATCAACCAGTTTTTGGGCTGGTTTGGCGTTGAACACCAACCCTATTGGCTGAACGAAACGCCCTGGCTGTTTGTCATTTTGGTGAATGGTTTAGTTGGAGCCTCCTTCGGTATGATCATCTTTACCTCGGCTATCGAAGCCATCCCCAAGGATATGATCACGGCAGCCAAGGTAGATGGCGCATCGGCCTGGCAGATCATCCGCGACATCACCATGCCGATGCTCAGATGGCCGCTGTTATTTGTGACCAGCTACCAGACGCTCTCGCTACTGGTCTCCTTTGAGTACATCATGTTGCTAACCAACGGAGGGCCGGGGCTGTACACCACCGAGGTGTGGGCGCTTACATCCTACAAACGCGCCCTGGGCACCTATTTTGGCTCCAATCAATGGGGCTACGGCGCGGCCTGGGGCTTTGTACTGGTGACCATTGGGGCGATACTGTCTATTGTCTACCTGCGGGTGTTCCGATTTGACGATCTGGTGCAGGAACCCAAGATTGATGTGTTATAGGAGGAAAATATTATGACAACAACAACGTTTGAAACTGAACGCGCTTATGGCGCGCGGCGCACCATCGGTCAGGCTATTCCCTATATTTTGCTCTGCCTCAGCGTTTTACCCATCTTGCTCGGCTATGCCTGGATTATCATCGCCACCTTCTCCTATCGCACTGAGGGGCTAAAGCCGGTTGATGCCCAGGGTAACTTTGGCGGATTTACCCTGCAAAACTGGTCGTTCCTGAACGACCCCGCTGTCTGGAACGCCGCCCTGAACTCGTTTCTCATCGCCGTCAGTATGGTGATCGGGGTCGGCTTTGTTTCATCCCTAACCGGTTACGCCCTGTCCCGCATGAACTTCCGCGGGCGCAAAGGCTTCCTGGGGACGACCATGATCCTGCACGCCTTCAAGCCCGAGATGTTGCTGATCGCTATCTTCCAGGTGTTGCTGTTCATCGGCGGCCTGCCGCTACTTGGCGATTGGATTGGCTTCAACACCGTTGGTGGGGTGGCCCTGGTAATGATCACTCTGGAACTGCCGCTGGGCGTCTGGCTGATGAAGGGCTTTTTCGACAACCTGTCCTGGGATATGGAGCGAGCCGCGCTGATTGACGGCGCCTCGCGTTTTCGGGTGTGGTGGGAGATCATCATCCCCCAGATCAAGCCCGGTTTGGCCGCTCTCGCTATCTTCACCTTTATCACCGGCTGGAACGCTTACCTGGTGCCCTTTACCTTTACCATCGGCGCCAAGGCTGCCAACCTGCCGGTGTTATTGAATCAGTTTTCGGGCGACACCTCACTGGCCAGTTGGAATGCGGTGGCTGCCCTGGGCATGTTCCAGCTCATCCCGATCATCATCTTTTTCATCTTTACCCAGGAGATGCTGCTCAATATTTATAGCGGCGGCAGCAAAGGCGGAACCTAGGACTTACGATTTATGATTTTGGATTTACGATTTTTAGCCTCAATCCAAAACCGAACAAGGAGAAAAACAATGAGAGTAGAACTTGAAAATTTGACCAAACGCTGGGGAACTGTGGTGGGGGCCGACGCGATGAACCTGGATATCAAGGACGGCGAGTTCGTGGCCTTTCTGGGTCCATCGGGGTGTGGGAAGACGACGACCTTGCTGATGGTGGCCGGCATCTACAAACCTACAGATGGCGATATCCGTTTTGATGATAAACTTGTCAACCGGGTGGCCCCTAAAGATCGCAACATTGGGATGGTCTTTCAAAGCTACGCCCTCTATCCCCATATGACGGTCTTCAAAAATATTAGTTATCCCCTCAAGTTACAAAAAGTGCCTATGGACGCGATGCAAAAACGGGCGCAGCGCGTAGCCGATATGATGGGCATTGGCCACCTGATGGACCGCAAACCGGCGCAACTTTCCGGCGGCCAGCAGCAGCGGGTAGCCCTGGGGCGAGCGCTGGTGAAAGAACCTGGCCTGTTGCTCTTCGACGAGCCGCTTTCTAACCTGGACGCCCGCCTGCGCCTCTCGATGCGCGGCGAGATCAAACGTCTGCAAATGGAACTGGGCATCACTTCTATTTACGTAACCCACGACCAGATAGAAGCCATGACCATGGCCGACCGGATTGCGGTGATGATGGATGGCAAATTACAAGCCTACGACACCCCCGACGAACTATATGACCGGCCGCGGACAATGTTCATTGGCGGCTTTGTGGGCAACCCGCCCATGAATTTTGTCGAGGTGGAGGTTGTTAAAAGCAACGGCAATTTCCACGCCCGCCGCGAAGGCTTTGATGCGCTTGTCTCCCCGGATCGGGGCGCAAAAGCGGCCGGCAAAGGTAAGGTTTTCCTCGGTATCCGCCCCGAAGACGTGACCCTCGCCGATAAGGGGGTTTCCGGTGAAGCCTACATGGTCGAGCCCCTTGGCCGCGATGATCTGGTCGAAGCGCAAATTGGCGATATCCGTGTCCACGTTCTGACCGACCCAAAGTTGGGTATAAAAATAGGCGACGCCCTGAAGCTTGATTTCAATGCGGAAAAAATACAGTTCTTCGATCCGGAAACCGAGCAGTCGCTGCTCTGGTAAGCTTTGATCTATACTGATCGGAAATCAAATGGGTGCATTGGAGTCGAGGCTTCAGCCGGTTTTTGCGCTGAACTTCCGGCTGAAGTCTCGACTCCGTTTGCACTGAATCCATTTCCGATCAGTATAGTTTGCAGTGCAGAGCCAAGTGATGTAACAATGGCAAAAACACAAAAAGACTATCCGCATGTGGTGGTCTTTTTTACAGAATGAAAGAAAAGAGTTGAACCAATGATGAATAGCGCCTTACTTACTCGATGGCAAGCCGGCGATGACGCAGCGCTGGAAAAGTTGCGCGCGCTTTTTGATGCGGCCATAGAGGGACAATTCGACGCCGACTTTAGAGAGCCGGCTCCGGCGGATTCAGTCTGCGTCACCACGTCCCTTCATTTATTGACCCTGACGCTCCTGAACCAGCTTTACGGCCTGGGCTCCGCTGATTTCTACAAAGGCGATCCCCGGCGCTACGTACGTACAACGCTGATGACTCAGCGCCTGCTTGGGATACGCAAGCTGACCCTGGGCTGGCCGGTCTACGCTTTCAGCGTGGAGGCTCTGGGACAGGTTATGATGTATCCCGACAAACACGCGCCCGGCCCGGATATGAATAAACCGCTGGTTTCCCTGACAAGTTGGCGCGAAATAGACACGCCGGACCTGAAAAGTGGTATTCCTGGAATTATTGACGATTATTTGGCCTGTTTTACAGAGCTGACGGGACTTGAGCCGGTTGCGCATCTATCGGCTCCCTACAGTCTTGCCGCTGATATTTCAGGACAGGAAGTATTAGCTTTGGCTTTGCTGGATGAGCCTGATTTTATCGCTGAATTCCTGGACCACTTGACCGACCGGGTCCTTGTTCCCTGGCTCGAGCGCCTGTCGCGCCGCTTCCAAAATATTTGGATCGAACTCTCCGATGCCTCCGGTTCGCCCTTCTTCATTGGCCCGCGCCTGTGCAGGGAAGTTGCAGCGCCTCCTGTCCGCCGGCTGATCAACGATTTTCCCTGGGGCAATCGTGTTTTTGTGGCCAACTATCGGGGCGATCGCCTGACGCAGACGGCCGGCGGACGGCGGCAACCAGCGGCCCGCCGCGGCAAAAAAGACGAAGCGGAAACAGATAAAACGAAATCGGGCGCAGAGGAGATGGCTGAACTGGTTGACTTCAAACTGAGCGTCTGCCCGGAGTTTATCACCAAGCTTGATGCCGACAAGCCGCCGGTTTCGCTCTATGTTAAACAGGCAATTCAGCGCGGCAAAACGCTCTATTTAGGCATCGGGGCCACGCGCATTGATCGCAATAACATTGTAGACCGTGAGGTCGCGCAGCGGGAACTGGAAGCTCTCGCTGCCGAATACGCCCAGGCGATCAAAACCGTCTCCGAAGCGCTGGCCCGCAACGGGCAGCCGCGTTCAACTCTCGCCTGGCCGGGCGACATCTACATCGAAGACATCAATGCGGAATCCGATTTTGAATTCGTGAAAACCATTGTCGAGACGGCAGCCATACACGGAAAGATATCAGCGCAAAGTTCATGACTATGGCCTCCCATCACGATTCATTGCGAGACTTTGACCGCGTCCGGCGTAAAGCGTTCATCCAATCAGCGCTGGGGCTTGTCACCCGCCAGTCCTTCGACCTGATCCCCTTTGAAACAGCCCGCCGGCAGCTTCGGTTACGCAATCCCCACTATCGGGGGCTTCAAGAAATCTCGCTGGACCAAATTGTGGGGAGCGTGGGGCGTTATCTGGATTTCACCCGCGCGTTTTTTCCCCGCAGCGGCAAACTGCGCGAGCGGTGGGCGTCGGTGGAGGATAAGGTGAAAGCGGGCGGGCTGCCGCCAATACAACTGTACCAGGTGGGCGGCGCCTACTTTGTGCGCGACGGCAATCACCGGGTTTCAGTGGCTCGCGCCCAAAACGCCCCCGCCATCGAAGCCTACGTGTGGGAATACCCCAGCCTGGTTCCCCTGGACCCCAAGGATAATCTGGATACTCTCCTCATCAAACAAGGCTACGTTGAATTTCTGGAAGCCACCCGGCTCGACAAACTGCGCCCTGAACAAGACATTCAATTGACCGCGCCGGGGCGCTACTGGGATTTGCAGGCGCACATCAACGCCCACGCCCACTTTTTGGGGCAGGAAAGAGGGTGTGAAATCTCCCGGGAAGAAGCGGTGACAAGCTGGTACGATAATGCTTACCAACCCATCATCCGGGCGATTGAACGCGCCGGCATCTTGAAACAATTTCCCAAACGCACCGAAGCCGACCTGTACATCTGGATTTCGCGCTGGCAGCTCGAGTTGAGCCAACGCTACGACGACTCGGTTGATCCTGATGCCGCCGTAGCCGATTTTATCAAACGCAAAGCCCCAAAAGGATGAGGCCAATGACCAATCCACACAGCGTAGAACATTTGCTTCAAAGTGCCAACCACCTTTCGGAAGCCGATTGGCAATTAGCGACTCGATACGCGCCCATCATCAAATTCGATGCCCGCGAGCCATTTCTCCCTGCGGCAGTGGGCTATACAATTTTCCGGGCAGACGCGCCGTCGCCGTCCTTCCCCCGGCAAATCGAATTGGGTAATGCCGCCCTGGCCATCGAGTACGCTGTCTGGTGGGATTGGGATATTCAGCACCTCTATGAGCTGGAACACGTGTGGGTTTATCTGGACGAGGCGGGGCAGGTCATTCGGGCCGAGGCAAGCTGGCACGGCGGTTACAGCGAAATGACTGTGGATGACACATTGCCCCTGACTGGCGACAAACTGACCATTTTCTCTGAGTCAGGTAAGCACGCCTTTGCCCCCAGCCAGGGCAGGCTGAACGCCCGCGCTGACAAAACAAAAAAAGCCTGTACGCGCTATGCCGGTACAGGCGGCGTTTGGGTAACGCCTCTGTTCAAAGGCATTATTGACGCCAAAACGCCGTTGGCAGATCGCCTGGTTCACACATACCTGGAGCGTCAGGCTTTTGAGCCGGCTATGGAGTTCAGCCAAATTTTTCAGGTTCCCCCGAAAATCCTGGTTCCCTGGCCGACCCTGTTCGCGTGGATACCGGGGCGGGTGGCCTGGTGGGTGTCTGAGCTTGAACGGACTATTCTACCGGAGGAACGGCGATTTTTGCGCATCGCTCATCGAGGGGCGTCGGCTTATGCCCCGGAAAACACGCTGACCGCCATTGCCAAAGCCGCCGAATTGGGGGCTGATGCGGTAGAGTTGGATGTTCACGTCAGCGCCGATGGCGCGCCGGTGATCATTCACGATGCTTATCTGGAACGCTCGACCAACGGGGCGGGTGTGGTCTCAAAGCATACCCTGGCGCAACTCAAAGAGCTAGACGCCGGAGAGGGAGAGACAATCCCCACGCTGGAAGAGGCCATTGCCTGTTGCCGGACGCGCAGATTGGGCATATATCTGGAATTAAAAAGTGATCTGGCCGCCTTTGCGGCGGCTGATTTGATTAGGAAACACAAGCTCTACTACCAGGTCATCGTCACCTCGTTTCGGCCCGATTGGCTGATCAATCTGAAGGCCATCGAGCCGAGAACTATTACCAGCGTTCTCTTTAGCTCTGTAGATATTGATCCGGTAGCCCTGGCACGATTGGTGGGGGCGCAATACGTTCATCCGGCCTGGGAAGATTGGGCCGCAGAGCCTCATAAGTTGTTGACCCCGGATTGGATGAACAAGGTTCGCGCCGCCGGATTGGGCATTATCACCTGGCATGAAGAGCGTCCCTCAGAAATTGCCGCCCTGCGCAAACTGGGCGTAGACGGCATTTGCAGCAACGCGCCAGACCTTTTGATATAACTTAACAACCACTTACTATAAAAGGAATAAAATCAATGACCCTTAACGGAAAACTGGACATCATGATGATCGGGCATTTTGCCAAAGACAAACTGGTAGTTGACGATAAAACCGAGTTCGCCTCCGGCGGGGCAGTTTACTACGGCAGCGTCGTCGCTAACAAACTGGGCGCAAAAGTGGGCGTAGTCACTCGCCTGCACCCGGACGATTTCTTTCGTCTGGATGAATTAAAATCTCAAGGAATAGAGCTATTTCCGGTGAGCGCCCAGGCCACCTCCGGCATAGAAAACCGCTACAACTCTGCCGATATGGAACGACGCATCTGCAAACTGATGTCCTTTGCCGGCTCCTTCCAGCCCGCCGACATCCCCGATACACCCGCCCGCATTTACGCCATTGTGCCCATCATCGCCGGTGAAGTAGATTTGCCCACCCTCAAGATGTTGGCGCAGCGGGGAGCGGTAGCTCTGGATATTCAAGGCTTTGTGCGCGTCCCGAACGGAGGGGAGCTAGTTTTTCGCCAGTGGGATGCAATGGCAGAAGGGCTGAAACACGTAACTTACCTGAAAGTAGACCGGGCAGAGGCAGAACTGCTGACGGGCCTGACCGATTTGCAGGAAGCCGCTCGCCGCCTGGCTGAATACGGCCCCCAAGAAGTGGTTGTCACCCAATCGGCGGGGGTGACGGTGTACGCCGATGGAAAAATTTACCAGGCGCCCTTCACCCCGCGCTCATTGGCGGGACGCACCGGGCGCGGCGACACCTGTTTTGCCGCATACCTCAGCCAGCGCCTCACCAAGTCCCCGGCAGAAGCTACCCGCTGGGCCGGCGCCGTCACCACGCTAAAGCAAGAAAAACCCGGCCCCTGGCGCGGCTCCATCGCCGATGCCCTGGCGCTGGTCAATCATTCCTGAAAAAGCGTTATACGGTCTATATGCGGGTCAAAATCCTATCCCTGATTAAGAGCGACGACCGTGGCAATGTTTGAATTTGCGACCACTGCCACAAGGGCAAGGATCATTGCGGCGGACGCGGGCAAATTGCTGTTGCCGTTCAGCCTCTTGTTGAGCCAGATAGCCCATAATATTTGCCGGAGGACGTTGATGGCGTAATTCATTAGCCATAAAACGCATCGGCTGATCAATGTGGGTAAAAAAGGCTTTGTAGCCCTCGCAGAGGTAGTTCAAGCCCGGTTCGCCGTCGGGGGTGTGAAGAATGCGGTTTTTGGGGCAACCGCCGTTACAGGCAAAGCGTACTTCACACTCGCGGCAGTAGCGGGGGAGCGTATCTTTTTTGGCCTGCCCAAATTGTTTTTGCTGATCTGCGGCTGCCATTTCAACCAGTGGGATTTCCTTAATATTGCCCAGCCGGTAATTTGGCTCGACAAAATGGTCGCAGGAGAACAAGTCGCCGTTGTGTTCCATTGCCAGAGCGTCGCCGCAAGTTGGACGGAAAATGCACAGGCTTGGCTCTTGCCCCAGCCAGGCGCCCAGGGCTACATCAAATATTTGCACGTAGGTCCGCCCCGCGTCGCGGCGCGCCCACTCATCAAAAATGGCAATGAGAAAATCGCCGTACTGTTTGCCGGTGACAGAGCGGTTAGTGACTTTGTTCCCCTCCTGAAAGCCGGTCTCGTTGTCTCGCTCAACAATGGGGATGAACTGGACAAACTGCGTTTTTAGTTCATCGCGGAAAAAGCGGTAAACCTCCAGGGGGTGATTGGCGTTGGCGGCGTGAACGGTGCAGAGAATGTTGAACTCAACCCGGTGTTTCTTCAAATATTCCCAACCGCGCATCACCTGGTCAAAGCTGCCTGCGCCTCCCTTGTTGATGCGGTAGGCATTGTGCAGGTCGCGGGGGCCATCTACGCTGAGACCGATGAGGAAGTTGTGTTCGTGAAAGAAGCGGCCCCAATCGTCGTCCAGGGTAGCGCCGTTGGTTTGCAGGGCGTTGTCGATGCGCATGCCCGGCTTGCGATACTTTTGCTGAAATTCCATCGCCCGTTTGAAGAAGTCCAGTCCCATCAGGGTCGGTTCTCCTCCCTGCCAGGCGAAGGTTACTTCCGATACACGCTGGGCCTCGATATACTGGCGGGTGTATTTCTCCAGCAAGCCGTCATCCATCCGAAAGGAGCTGTTGGGGTAGAGATTCTCTTTTGACAAAAAGAAACAATATTTGCAATCAAGATTGCAAATGGCTCCACGAGGCTTGAGCATCACGTGAAAGGCGGGGGGTGTGTCAACAGTCAATATTTATCCCTCCATCAACAAATCAGACCTGCCAAATTCTAAAAACCCGGCAGGTCTGTAAAGTTTCTCGGACGATTATACTACTTTGTTGAAATCTGTCCATTATTTTTGGGGCGTCCCGGCATTTTCCGGGACGCCCCTTTGATCTGATAGGCTTATTGTAATTTGGCAGTCTGCGTTTCGGCATCGGACCAGCTTTTGACGATTTTTTTGTGGATTATGCCGGTTTTGAGGTGGTCTAGCGTGTCGGGTAGGTCGAGGACAACCCACCATTGAGGGCAGTATAATGAGACCGTAATTGGCCCGGATGGTGTAGGAACGGTCATCTTGTAAACGTTCATACCCCCCTCAATCCCCCCGCTTACGGGGGGAAGTTTAAGGCTCTCCCCCCTCGTGAGGGGGGAGTTGGAGAGGGGTGAATGATTACTTTTGGCATAGCGCTCCATAAGCAAACATAATTAGTTAATCGTTTAACCTGGAATCCATCAATTTATTTTCCAGAATTCGTTTTGGTTATTCGTTTAACCTATATTGGAGATAACACATTTAAGAATAAATGTCAAGTCAATTATTGAGTCTCGATTTGTCAAATTTATTTGTTTCCATTAAAATGTTAGCGTTAACGTAATCGCTAACATCACAAGGAAACTGAATTGACCCAAAAAACTGTCACCATTGCCGATGTCGCCAAAAAGGCCGGGGTGTCTACTATGACTGTCTCCCGGGCGATCAATAACAAAGGGGAAATCACCGAAGCTACCCGCCAGAAGGTCCTCCAGGTAGCCGCCGAGTTGTCCTACCGCCCCAGCCGCATTGCGCGGAGTCTGGTCACGCGCAAAACGATGCAAATCGGTCTGGTTGTGCCGGATATCACCAATCCCTTTTTCTCCCAGATTGCGCTGGGCGCTCAAAACGCCGCCTGGGAAGCGGGCTACAATCTCCTTCTGCTCAATACAATGGAAGATTTGGAACGCGAAGAGGCTATTCTGGACCTGCTGGAAGAATCCCAGGTTGATGGCGTCATCTTGTGCAGCCCGCGTCTGTTGGAGGCGCAGTTGGAAAACCAATTAACCAAACAAGCAGCCACCGTCTTGATCAATCGCCCCATTGCAAGCGAAGTCGTCGGGCTGATCCACATCGCCGACGAAGCCGGAGCCGCGCAAGCGGTCAAGCATCTCATTTCCGGTGGGCGAAGACGAATTGCGATGCTGAACGGGCCGCCGCGCTCCTTTAGCGGGCAAAATCGCCAAAAGGGATACCTTGCGGCCCTGAAACAAGCCGGGCTTCCCCTTGACCCAACGCTGCAATCTCCCTGCGACCCCACACCGGAAGGCGGATTGACCGCAGGCGCCGCGCTGCTAAAAGAACGCCCGGAAGTAGACGCGCTGTTTTGCTATAACGATCTGGTTGCGGTGGGCGCGCTGCAAGCCTGCGCCGCGCTGGGCAAACGCGTACCGCAAGATGTAGCCATTGTGGGTGTGGATGATATTCCGGTTGCCAGTTTGATCAGCCCGCGTTTGACCACCTTGAAAACGCCAAAATACGAAATCGGTTTGACCGCCGTTGAATTACTTTTGCAACGCTTGCAGGGTCAAAACAAACAGTCCGTAAAATTTTTTGAACAACAACTTGTAGTGCGCAAAAGCGCGCCTTGAAAGGGTACAAACCATGAAAAATATCTTCCCTGACATAAAAATTTACCAAAATTCTATCGTCGAACGCGAAGGAAGCAGCTACTTCGTCGGACGGTGCAGCAACGGTCAAAAATGCCTGGGCGTGCTGGGCGATATTTCCGGCTTCAGCGGCGAAGCGGTAGACGATAAAGCGCTGCTCTGCCCC
>DUEH01000273.1 GCA_011192195.1 Chloroflexota bacterium
GCCAGTTTTTCTTCCGGCCAGGTGTGAACGCTGATGTGCGATTCGGCCAGCAAGAGAAAGCCGGTGACGCCGCGCGGTTGAAATTGGTGAAATTGCTGTCCGATGATGACAGCGCCGCTGCGCAGGGCGGCGTCCGTTAAAATATCGGGCCAGGGAGTCAGGTAGTCCAGCACGTCGCCGGTATCGTTGTTGAACCAGAGGTCAAGCAGGATATGTTTGCCTATCGCCATTGCTGCCACCCTTTCTCGTAGTAGCGCATTAAAATTTGACTGTCCAGCGTGTTGATTTCAGTCTCCACTTCGTCGCTGTCGCTATCGAAAAAACGGCCGGCGCTGAAGATTTCCGGCGTAAGGTAACGAGTGGGGACAATGGCTTCAAAATCATCCAACTTCAAACGGTGTTGGCTGGCAAGGAAGAAGCCCCAATCGCCAAAAGAGGGAACGTAGGTGTGGTAGGGAACGATGTGCCACCCCACGCTGCCCGCTGTATGGACAATGCACCAGTAGGCGTCGCGGGCAAAGTAGGGCGAGGTTGCTTGCGAGACCATTACGCCGCCAACTGCCAGATGTCGCTGCGCCAGAGTGTAGAATGAGTTGCTGTACAATTTGCCCAGACTTTCGTTGTTGGGATCGGGCAAATCAATGATGATGACGCCAAATTGCTCCGAACTTTCTTCCAGAAATTTATAGGCGTCTTGATGCGCCAGCGTAACGCGCGGGTCGTCCAGCGAGTTTTGGTTCAGGGCTGAAATGGCGGGGTGCGCGCGGGACAGTTTGGTGATGGCGGGGTCAATATCTACCAGGGTTATGCGCTGCACATCGGGATATTTCAAGACTTCGCGGATAACCAGACCGTCGCCGCCTCCCAAAATCAAGATAGATTCGCGGGAACGGCTGAAGGTCATTGCCGGGTGAACCAGCATTTCGTGATAACGGTATTCATCTTGAGCGCTGAATTGCAGATTGCCGTCCAGAAAGAGGCGCACATCATCTTTCCAGCGGGTAAGGATGATGCGTTGGTAGGGCGTTTGTTGCGCGTAGATGATTTTGTCGCGGTAGAGACGACGCTCAAAATAAGAAGTAATTTGCCCCGACCAGAGCAACCCGCTCAACAAAATGATGGAGGCCAGTACGGAGAGTCCGGCCAATTCCCAAGCGTCTTTCAGGTGGTCTCTGAAAACCCACAAATTCATCCAAACAACGGTCAGATTGAGCAAGCCCATTGCAAAGGAGGTTTGCAGCAACCCCAATTGGGGAAGCAGGACGATGGGGAAGAGGATGGAGGCAAAGAGCGCGCCGATGTAGTCGAAGGCCAGCACGTTGGCGGAGGCGTCTTTTAGGGATTGATGCTCGCCCACTAATCGCGTGAGCAGAGGAATTTCCATTCCAATGAAAGCGCCGATGATGAGGATGAGGGAAACCATTGCCACGTAATAGTAATCGCTGGTGGCAAAAACGGCGTAAAGCAGCGCCGCCGACAGCCCGCCCACTATGCCGGTCCCAATTTCAACCAGAATGAAGGCGCTTAAGAGCTTGCCTTTTACCCGTTTTGAGGCAAAAGCTCCCACGCCCATTGCGCTCATAAACAGGCCGATGGTGATGGAAAAATGCGTGACGCTATTGCCCCACAAGTAAGAAGATAACGCGCCAACAATCAGTTCATAAATCAGCCCGCAGATAGCGATGATGAAGACGGAGACAAATAGCGTCCGCGTTTGAAAGGGTGTAATGCGCATAAAGCAGTGAATAATGAATAGTGAATAATGAATAATGGCAATACCGCAAAAGTCACATAGAGAAATTGTGTACGCTAATAATTTTGCATCGAATTCTACCAATTTTACGAATTTTTATTGTTTAATTCGCGTAATTTGTGCAATTCGATGCCGGTTTCTTTTGCTATTATGTGTGACTTTTGCGGAACTGCGAATAATGAATTGAAAACGTATAATCGTTTCTCACTGCCATTGTTCATTGTTCATTATTCATTGTTCACTGTTCATTGCCTACTTGATTGCCGCCGCCACAACAATGGCAATGCCAATGAAAACACCGGCCAGCATAATGCCCAGAGCTATGTTCTGGTCTTCCACCAACTCGCGTTTCAGATCTAGTTGCGCTAATTTATCAAAGGCAAAATAGCCTAGAATAGCCAGCGCAATACCCAACAGCCCGTAAACAACAGAGCTGACAAATTCCCAAACCAGAAAAGCTGCTACCAGGCTGTCTGGTTCCTGGGCCAAAACCAAATTGGCGGGCCAGATAGCCAGAATAAAGGATAACGCAAAGAGTTTTTGTTTCATTTTTATTTCCTTTCTACATAAATTAGTTTCGAGTTTCAAGTTTCGGGTTTCAAGTTTCAGGTTTGGCTGGCGCGCCGAACTCACAACCTGAAACCTGAAACCGATTATTTACCGGAGCTTGGGCCACCGCCGCTAACAGAGGAACCGCTGCTACCGACGCTGCCGGTACGGATCAAACGGGTTCCGCTGGCGCTGGTGGCGGCGGTTTTCACCCGCTCGATGCGCGGGTAGTTTTTGACGGCGGTGCTAATTCCGGTTCCAATATAAGAAAACAAAGCGCAGGCGCCAAAACTTAGCGCCATAAACGCGATGATCAACCAGGATATTGCATTTGTCATAAGCTATACCTCTCGTGAAAACAGGCCGTTTGTAGTTAGGTACGTAACGTAGTGAAGCGCCGCCGTGAAACGCCACTTCGCTGTCGCTACGAGGCTCACTACGAACAATTTTCATCCGCTGTGGTGCGCCGCAGGCTTATGGGCGCTCCCTTGAAAATAGCTATCAGCGCTCAACTTTACGGCTGATAGCTGATAGCTGACTACTTTTTTGCCAGCGTGTGACTGTACGGTGGGCTTGCTCCCCTGCCCTTGATGAAGAAGATGAAGCCGAGTATAACCATCACAATAATGAAGAAGATGAAGAGGAAACCGGCCCATATCCCTCCTCGAACGGTGATAGTGGTGTTCACCAATGTCATCTGCCCTTCTTTGAGCGTCAAAATCAGGCGATATTCGCCGCTTTGTTGAGGGCGAAACGTGTGCGACACGCTGCTGTCTCCGTCACCGAAGGTTTTGGTGAAGAGGAGCGTTTTGTTCCCCGCGCTGTCCAGCGCTTCAACAGTGATTGGTCCCCATTGATCCGAAGGGGTTGCGGCTCGCAAAGTAACTTCGTGTACCCTGCCGCTTTTTACGGTGAAGGGGCTGCTGGTAACGCTTTCGTCTCTGCTCAGTGTTATATCCTGTTGCAGCAGCGAGGTTCCGCTGGCAGAGGTAAA
>DUEH01000274.1 GCA_011192195.1 Chloroflexota bacterium
CCCTCAATCCTGTCTCTCTTCCAACTAACCGACGACCAGCGCGCCGCTGTCACAGCCCGTAACGCGGCCGTCTCCGTGACGGCCGGGGCGGGGTCCGGCAAAACGCGCGCTTTGGTGGGGCGCTATCTGGCCTTGCTGGAAGCGGATTTACCCTTGCGCTCTCTGGTTGCCATTACCTTCACCGATAAAGCGGCCCGCGAAATGCGCAACCGCATCCGGGAGCTAAGCGCAATCTGGCTGGCGCAGAAAGAATCGGCCGCTGACCGGGAGCGATGGGCTGAGGCCTTCAGCGCCCTGGACGCGGCCCGCATTGGCACCATCCACGGCTTGTGCGCCGCCATTTTGCGAGCGCATCCGGTGGAAGCGGGTCTCGACCCGGCCTTCACGGTGCTGGACGAGGGACTGAGCGCCGTACAGCGAAACCGCGCCGTGGAAGAGGGGCTGGCCTGGGCCGTCGCCGACCCGGATGCGGCGCAGCTCTTCAGTCTGTTTCAGGAAGGGCAACTGCGCCGCCTGCTGACCGACTTGCTGGAAAAACGTCTGGACGCGGAGCAGGCTTTGACCCTCTTGCCAAACAATCCCCTGCCGGAGCGCTGGGCCGCTGCCCTCGACCAATGGTTTACCCGGCAGCTAAGCCTTCCTCAATGGACAGAATCGCTGGCTGCGTTGAAAGGATTGCAGGCCAAAAAAGAGAATGACAAGCTGGAGATAGCCCGCCAGACCGTGTTAGCGCAATGGGAGGAAGCGCGTCAGGCGCAAGCTGACCGGGACTGGGACGCTTTCTTCAACGCCTTGATCGCCCTGCGCGGGTCCATTTCAGTCGGCGGGGCAAAAGGAAACTGGGCCGCCGATGACCTGTCCACCGCCCGAGAAGCGATGCGCGCCCTGCGCGACCATTTCGACCAGACCCTAAAGCGGCTGCTGGACAAGAAGAAACCACTGAATTGGAATCTTGATCGTCAGGCGGCTGACGCCTTGCCCCTGGCGTCCCGCCTGTTCCAGCAGACGCAAAGCATCTACCAGGGCTACAAAAACAGCGCCCACGCCCTTGATTTTGATGATCTGGAACAGATGACCGCCCAACTTCTGGTCGGCAGCCAAGCCGTCCGCGCCCGTTGGCAGCGCGAAATCAACGCCGTACTGCTGGTGGACGAGTTTCAAGACACCAACCAGCGCCAGCGAGAAATCGTCTACGCTCTGGCTGGGTTCGAGCCAGCCGGTATTTCCAACCCCTCTATCAAGCCAAAAGCATCCTCTCTCTTTGTGGTGGGTGATTCCAAACAATCAATCTATAGATTTAGAGGAGCAGACGTCACCGTCTTTCGCCAGGTGCAGGCGGATATTCAAGCAAGCGGCGGCGCGCTCATCAATTTCGATCTGACTTTCCGCGCCCACAAAGCGCTGATCAAACTGACCAACGCTCTCCTGTCTTCCCTGATGCCCGCTGAAGACGACCCCGCCCGCCCCTACGATGTGCCTTTTGCCCCGCTTACGGCCTTCCGCCCGAAGCCGCGGGCGGGAATACGTCCACCCTATCTTGAATTTCATATCGGTCTGGGCGAAAATAAAAACGCCGGACGACAAGCGGCAGCCGCAGGTCTGGCGAAGCATCTCCGGGAATTGCAGCAGAGCGGTCAGATTGCGTGGCAGGATGCGGCCCTGCTTTTTCGGGCCAGTACCGCCTTTGGCGTTTATGAGAATGCGCTGGAACAGGCCGGGATTCCATACACTACCATTGCCGGGCGCGGTTTTTACGATCGACCGGAAATACGCGACCTGCTCAACGCCCTGACCGCCATCGCCGACCCCAGCGATGACCTGGCAATGGCCGGTCTGCTCCGGTCGCCGGCCATTGGCCTGAGCGACGAGGCCATTCATCTGCTACGCTGGAACAAAGAAAGAGAGCGTCGTCCTTTTTGGCTGGCCTTGCAAAATTTAACGGATGGCGATGGATTGGCCGAAGATGACCGGGCGCGAGCCGACTTTGCCCGCCAACTCATTGCCGATTTACACGCGCAGGCCGGGCGAGTAACGGCGGCCCAACTGCTCAAGGCTTTTCTGGACGCCACCCACTACCGGGCGGCGCTGCGACTGGCTCCCGGCGGGGAACGTCTGCGGCGCAACGTTGACAAACTACTGGCCGACGCCCACCGCAGCGAGTTGGTCAACGTGACCGAATTTCTGGAATATCTGAACATTTTGGGAGATGTTGGCGTCCGCGAGAGTGAAGCGCCTGCGGAGGCCGGCGGCGCAGTGCAATTGATGACTATTCACAAATCCAAGGGGCTGGAATTTCCGGTAGTGGTTCTGGCCGATGCGGGTTACACCGGCGGCTTTCGCTCAGCGCCATTTTATCTGGATCAAGACTTGGGGTTGCTGCTTCACCTCTCTGACGACGATGCCCTGCCCGCCGCCTTTCGTCTGGCCGCCTGGTATGAAGCGGAGCAGGAAGCAGCCGAAGAACGGCGTCTGCTCTACGTGGCCGCCACCCGCGCCGAGGAAAAGCTGATCATCTCTGGTGACGCGAAGCTAAGTAGAGCCAAAGCGAATCCCGGACGCCTCCTATTGAGCGGCTGGCTGGCGCAATTGGCCGAAGTCATCGGCTTGAGCGGAACTCAACTGCCCGAAACGCCCGCCACAGCCCAGTCCATCCCCCTGGAATGGGAAAACGGGGCGGCAGCCTGCACCATTCACCCGCCGGTGAGCGTCTCCCCACGGGCTGAAACAAGCGATGGCGCTTCCTCTGCCTCCATCCCGGATGAAATTCCCGACTTGCTCGCTCCATTGACTGTTTCTGTCAGCGCAGAGGTGGATGAGAAACTCAAAGACCGCGAAAGCGACCCGCCGCCGCGCGTCTGGCGAATCGCGCCCGAATCGCAGTATGAGGTTCCCGCCTGGGTCATCGGCAGCCTGACCCATATCGCTTTACGCCACTGGCGTTTCCCTGACAAGAGCAACTTCGCCGACTTCTTGTATCCTTTCGCCCTGGAAGCCGGGTTGACCGACCCAAACAGCATCGAGATAGCCTTGAACAGGGTGTCCAAACTACTCAAGCGCTTTCAAACGCATCCCCTGTACGCCAAACTATCCGCCGCCGAGCGGCATCACGAAGTCCCCTACAGCCTGACACTGGATGGTCAAACGCGCAGCGGCATCATTGATCTCCTGTTTCGCCCCTCGTCCGAAGCTGCCTGGACGATCGTCGAATTCAAAACAGACCGGCTCCCGGAAGAAGCCGATCTGAAAAAACACGCCCGGGAAAAAGGCTACCACCGGCAAACAGCCGCCTACCGGCAGGCTGTGGCGCAGCAGACAGGAACCACTCCCCAGGTCTTGCTGGTCTTTTTGAATGTGGCCCGGTCGGTTCAAATATTGGAGGGATGAGGACAGGATACGGGCTAACCATACCCAGGCGACAGGCCGTTGAGTTCGTTGACCCAGTAGCGATAATCGCTGAGGATGATGGCGTTGGGGCTGGTTTCATCATCTACCCGGATCTGCTCCGCCAAAACACGCCGTTTTTTATCCCCCCACTGCACATCGAGCGAAACGCCTCGACGTTCATCGGATGTACCAAAATCCAACACCGTAACCGCCTCAGCGTGTCCCGGCTCATCCGGGTCGCGCCAGATAGCGGCAAAGGGGTATGTTGGCGTCTCCATCAAATAAACTTCCATCGCCGAGAGTTCTTCAGACTGACCGTTGCAATCCACGGTCACTTCTTGAATGCGTTCTTGTTGGTCAGGAATCTCGATGACTTCTTCAAAACCAAACATTTTTTCTCCCTGCAATTTTTGAACTATCTTCTACAAAATCTTATACTTGCCGCCGGGGCCGGTACTGAATGGACTCCGCAATATGCGACGGCTCGATGCGCTCTGAGCCGGCTAAATCAGCGATAGTGCGAGACAGTTTGAGGATACGATGGTAGGCGCGGGGGCTGAGGTGCAATTGGTTCATTGCGGATTTGAGCAGATTGCTGCCGGTTTCGTCTACCTGGCAGAATTGGCGCACTTCGCCCGGCCCCATATCGGCGTTGGTTTTAAGAGGCGTCCCCTCAAAGCGTTGACGCTGCACCTCGCGGGCGGCTTCAACCCGCTCCCGGATAATCGCGCTAGACTCGCCCAGACGCTTGTCGGTCAGCTTCTCGAACTCGATGCGGGGAACTTCCACGTGGATGTCCATTCGATCCAAGAGCGGCCCGGAGATGCGCTTCTGGTAGCGCTGCACGTGAGACATAGAGCAGGTACACTCTTTCACCGGATCGCCAAAATAGCCGCAGGGACAGGGGTTCATACTGCTAACCATCATAAAGTTGGCCGGATAGGTCAAGGACCCGGCGCTGCGGCTAATGGTAACAACTTTATCTTCCAATGGTTGACGCAGCATTTCCAGCATCTTCGCGCCAAATTCAGGCAGTTCGTCCAGAAAAAGTACGCCGCGATGGGCCAGGCTGATTTCGCCGGGTTTGGGGTAGCGCCCGCCGCCGATGAGTCCGGCGTAGCTGATGGTGTGGTGCGGCGCGCGAAAGGGTCGCTGGCGAATAAGGGGTTGGTCAGCGGGGAGTTTGTCGGCGACGGAGTAGATACGGGTGATGTCCAGCGCTTCGTTCAGATCCAGACGGGGCAAAATGCCGGGCATTGCGCGGGCAATGAGCGTTTTTCCGCTGCCGGGCGGGCCGGACATCAGCAAATTATGCCCGCCGGACGCCGCCACTTCCGCTGCCCTTTTAACGTGTTCCTGCCCTTTTATCTCGGCAAAGTCGGTGGTCAGGGGCGGCTCGCCTTCCAGATCGTAATCGGCTTCAAAAGCTTCCATCCGCTGATGACCGGTGAGATGGTCAACCAACTGAAGCAGGTTTTTGATGGGATAAACTTGCAAGCCTTCCACCAGCGCGGCTTCAGGAGCGTCAATTTCGGGGACAAAAAGGGTAGTAAAGCCTGTCTGCCGGGCCAGGCTGGCCATTGGCAACACGCCGCTGACGTGACGCACGCTGCCGTCCAGAGATACTTCCCCCATCAAGATGGCCTCGTCCATTTCTCCCATAATTGCGTCACTGGCTAACAAAATGCCAATGGCGATGGGCAAGTCATAAGACGGGCCTGCCTTGCGAATATCCGCCGGGGCCAGATTAACGGTGATGCGCGTGCGCGGAAAGGGGAAGCCGGTGTTTTTTATAGCCGCCCTAACGCGCTCTCTGGCCTCTTGCACCGCCGCATCCGGCAGCCCCACAATGTTGAAGGCGGGTAGTCCATTGGCAATATCCACTTCCACCTGAATCAACACCCCGTCCAGTCCCACAACGGCGCAGCTTGTGACTTTGGCTAACAATAGAATCTCCTGTTAAGAACATTGCGCGCTAAAAAACACAATCTAAGGTAAAATCACAAAATAGGGGCAATGCTTCGGGCGAAATAATCGAAAGTGTCTCTGGTCAACGGTCAAAATGCGTTTAATTTTCAGGCGTTCGGCCATAGCGGCAATGACGCAGTCTACATAGTCAATTCGACTGTCGGCATACTTTTCCAATATTTCAACGGCGCGGGTTAAATCTTCATCCGTTGTTCTTTCAATGGCCAATTCTCCCCGCAACACTGACCGCAAAAAGTCGGCCAAAACATCGTAACCCAATTCACGCAAAATCATATAGGCAAGCTCAGGCAATACAACATCAGGCAAAAGGGGCGTGGATTCGGCTACCAACGCAGCCGCGCAGGATGAGTGTAGTTCGTCATCGGCGTCTAACACAGCCAACAAAAAGCCGGTATCCAGCAATGCGGTCATTCGTTCAAACTCCACCCTTCGCGCCGGTTGGCGTTCTGGGTCAGAATATCTTCAACCTGTGTAGAAAGATTTTTTTTACCGCTGTGTCCAATACCTGCAAAGGAATAGGGTTTGGGAGCAAGCATTTTTTCCTTTAGATATTGCCACAACGCCTCTTTGGTTACATCTTCTATGGTTATTTGCCTGCGTTTGGCAATCGTTTCCAGAGCAGTTACTAGTGGTTCTTCTGCCTGAATAGCAATAGTTGTCATAAGATTGACCTCCTGAAAAGTCGGTTTCTTCCCCACAAGTAGCGCATCAGTTTCGCTTAAAATTTTATCTCGTTTTGTATTGGACATTTTGGCTACACGAAAAGCGTTGATTTGCAATTGGGCCAGTTCGGCGGGGGTAAAATGGAGATGCTTAACCAGCGAAAGGAGTTCTTCGCTCAGGCTGTAGCCAAAGACGG
>DUEH01000275.1 GCA_011192195.1 Chloroflexota bacterium
AGGCCAGTTTGACGGCTTCAATCTGGTAGTGCAGCACATCAGCCTGACCAAAACTGCGGGCAGAGAAGGTGAAGGGTTCCAATACGCCCAGAACTTGCAGGGCGATGATTCCCTGCCCGTTGGGAGGACACTCCACCAGACGATGGTCGCGGTAGGTGATGTCAATCGGCTCGTCCCAATCGCTGCGATGGGCGGCCAGATCATCGGTGGTGAGCAACCCCTGATATGCCTGAACCGTCCGGGCAATACCTTCGGCAATCGTCCCTTCATAAATAGCCTGACGCCCCTTGCGAATAATCAGATGGAATATCTCGGCCAGGGCAGATTGTTTGAATAGCTGCCCGGCTTGGGGAGCCTGCCCGTTACGCAAAAAAGCGGCGGCGGCAACGGGGTCCTGGCGCAATTTTTCTTCGGCGCGCTGCCACATCAAGGCGATGACGGGCGATACGGGAAAACCCGCTTCGGCATAGTAGATGGCCGGGGCAAAGACGTCTTTCAGCGGCAAGCGGCCGTATTCATCCAGCAAGGTGAGCCAGCCGTCCACTGCGCCGGGAACGCTGACCGCCAAACCGTGATACGCCTGGGGAATGGCGTCCAATCCCATCTGACGCGCAGTTTCCAGCGTTGCCCCGCCCGCCGAGCGCCCGCTGCCGTTAAGCGCGCGCAGGTCGCCGGTTTTGGCGTTGCAGGTCAGGGCGAACATATCGCCGCCAATGCCGGTTGACATAGGTTCTACCACGTTCAACACGGCGGCAACCGCTACGGCTGCATCGGCAGCGGAGCCGCCCCACCCCAAAATTTGCAAGCCGGCTTGCGCTGCCAGCGCTTGGCTGGTGGATACCATTCCCCGGCGGGCCATAACTACCGAACGTTTAGAAGAACCCATCGTTGACCTCCTGATGGGTTTCGAGTTTTGGGTTCAACGTGAAACCTGAAACCCGGAACCCGCTTTACCGTTTCTGAATATCCAACTTATAGAAGATACCGCTATCAGAATCATTTCTAACCCGCAGGAAGTAGGTGCTATTGGAAACCAACGGACCTTCCCAAATAAATTCCTGCGTGTTATTGACTTTATTGTACTCTGCGCGAGAGCCAAGTCCAAAATGCTCCATCAATGCGCCATCGCCGCGAAGCCAGAGATTGAGTTGGGGGTAGGTGTAGATTTCCAGATTGACGTGGTTGGATACGTGTCCCTCGCCGGGCGATTCGGTGAGATACATGGTGTAGCGTCGAATTTCCGGCTCTATCTGCTCAAAATTCTGAAAGCGGAAGGCGAACCAAACATCTTCGCCCGCGTCAAGCCAATCTTGATGCTGACCCGCTTTAATTGTCAAGGGCTGGGCAATGGATGCGCCCGCCGCTTCTTGAGCGGACAATGGCGGAAGCTGCACGTCCACAATCTGCCTGGCGGGTAAGAGCGACTTATTGACCGGGTGAGTGGGGCGCATATTGCCCAATTCAGTATTGATGATGTCGCCGGTCATCAGATAATAGTCTACCCATATTTCGGAATCATTTTTAACTTTGATGTAATAGCGGTCGCCGTCCAGCACCATCCCACGCCAGATGCGCTCGCCGGTGTTGGGGTCCTTGTCGCGGGAAACCTGCGAACCGGCTCCAAAGTTGCGCGCGTCATCAGGCGTGCCGCGCGTCCAGATTTGGTACTGGTCGCCGGTGAAGAGTTCAAAATTTACGCGGTTGGCAATATTGCCTTCGCCGGGGGTGTGAAAAAGGGTCAGCGACATTTCTTCAAAGAGGTTTTCGTCCAGGTCGTCAGAGAGGAAGGTGTACCAGTGTTCGGCGTGGGGAGACAGGCGATTGACGTTGTTGTAGAGCAGCGGCAGGGCTTCGGGCGGGTAGATGCTGTTGTCGCTGGCGGCAGGCGGGGCGGAAACGCTTGCAGGCGCAGCATCCGCTTCGATTTTCTCCTTAGCCCGTCCCGGCGAAGCGGGCGCGGCGCTGGCAGATTGCGCGCTTCCTGCGCCGGGCAGCCAGCCAAGTTCGGCGGCGTTTTTGAGCCAGGCGGCGGCTTCTTCCGCCGATAAACCCTGCACGGCCTGAGCCGCCATCAGCCATTCAGACGCGCCTTCCGCGTCGCTGTTCAGAGGGGGGAGGGGCGATTTGGGCGCTGCTACCGCCGGACGCGAGGCAACAGCAGCGGAAGTAGAAGCCGTAATGGCTCCACCGGGGGGTGAGGTTGGCAGCGCGTTCTGCTGCGACAGGGCCGTCAGGTGATAATCCACCGTTAAGTCCGATTTGTTCTGGATGTGGATGTAATAAATTTCGCCTGCGTCAACGGCGCCGGCCCAGAGACGTTCGCCGGTATCGGGGTCGTAATCGCTGGAGACCAGTTGACCGGCGCCTGTTTTACGCGCGCCGCCCGCTCCTTTTTCCAGGAAAATTTTGACCTGTTCAAAGGTGTACACGTCAAATGTGACTTGCCGGGCAGTGCGACTGTCGCCCGGTTTGAAGACCAGATTCAGCACAATAGACTGAATGGCCGGGCTGCCCAGATCGCTTTGGCTGTATGAATACCAAAAGGATTGTCCCGGCGCCAAAGAGCCAACGTTCAATCCGTTGGTCAACAAATGCGCCACGTAAGGGCTGGTTCCCACGCCCTGTTCCGCCGAAACCGGCGTAATCGCCAGCAGGGCAATGGCGCTAAAAACCAGTAAAAGTTTTAGGGTTTTATTCATTGCGTTCTTCTTCCTTCTTTCATTATAAAAACGCCGACTGTTCAGCGTTATTGCAGCAGGGCTGTTCAGTTCTGCGGTTATGTCATTGCGAGGCGTATTTTGCCGAAGCAATCTCCACGTTGCAGACCGGAGATTGCCTCGTTCCTCGCAATGACACGCGCAGAATCTTTAGAGCTGAACAACCCTGATTATTGCAGAGAAAGAAGGGTATCACAAAACGCAATAAGCGGCAAGCGACGCAAGACTATCCACTTAAGCCGCGATATTCTTAAACGACAGGGATTGAGTTTAGGGTAAAAATTCTTTACAGACCCGTACTGAGCAAAGCCGAAGTATGAGACAAAATTTTGACTCACGGACGGAAGAAAACACGGACAAAAACAACAAAAGATGGTAGTGGTAGAAAAGTAAGTGGTGGGGATTGTCATTGCGAGCCGGCGGTCGCACAATCCCCGTAATAGTTTTGACGCCTTTTAGAGCAGAATTTTCGGAATGATAGAATAAAAATTCTATCATTCCGAAAATTCTGCTCTTACTTTATAAACGCGCGGAACCCGCGCTGTGATAGCCGTAACAATCTCATAGTTGATAGTCTCCGCCCAGGCGGCCACTTCGTCAGCTGTGATTTCCGCTTCCCCCTGCTTGCCAAAAACCACTACCTCATCATCCTGCAACACGCCTTCTATGCCGCTAAGGTCCAGCGAAGTTTGATCCATAGAAACCCGCCCGGCAATGGGCGCGCGCTGGCCCCGCACCAGCATTGCCCCGCGATTGGAACAAAGGCGCGGATAGCCATCGCCGTAACCAACGGGAGCCAGGCCGATGGGCGTGGGCGCGGGCGCGA
>DUEH01000276.1 GCA_011192195.1 Chloroflexota bacterium
AAGGACACACATAATGGACAACCTGATCACCATAACCGTCACCGTAAACGGAAAAGAATACACTCGTAGCGTAGAACCCCGCCTGCTCCTCAGCGACTTCATCCGCCACGACCTGGGCTTGACCGGAACCCACGTAGGCTGCGAACACGGCGTCTGCGGCACATGCACCGTCCTTTTCGACGGTCAACCCGCGCGCTCTTGCCTGACCTTTGCCGCGCAGGCAGACGGTCATCACATCACCACCGTCGAAGGTTTGGGCGATATTGACAGCCTGCATCCCCTGCAAGACGCCTTTCATGAGGCGCACGCCCTGCAATGCGGCTTCTGCACCCCCGGCTTTTTGATGACCCTGGTTCCCTTCCTGGAAGAAAACCCCAAGCCCGGCAGAGATGAAATCCGCGACGCCATTGCCGGAAACTTGTGTCGCTGCACCGGCTACCAGCATATTGTAGATGCGGTAGAACTGGCGGCGGAGAAAATGCGCGAATGACGAAAGATGAATGTTGAAGAAGGCGCGTAGTGCAAAAACAATTCGAAATTGTTGTAGAAAAACATTCCGATGGCTATGCAGCTTATCCTCTGGACATTGAAGGCGTAGTAGTGGGCGAAGGCGATACTTATGAAGAAGCTTTGACTGATGTTAAATCGGCCATTGCCTTTCACATAGAAACATTTGGGCAAGAAGTATTTGAAAATGAAAATTGATTCAAGCAAAGGAATATGACCGTGACAACACAATACGTTGGCAAACGGATAAAACGAAACGAAGACCCGCGCTTGCTCACCGGGCAGGCGCTATTTGTAGACGACGTAGACCTGCCGGGGATGCTGCGCGCGGCCTTTTTGCGCAGCGCCTACGCCCACGCCCGCGTCACCAACATTGACGTTTCGGCGGCGCTGGAACGGCCCGGCGTGGTCGCCATCTACACCGCCGAAGATATGGGCGATTTCTGGCGGCCCGGTCCTTCGCTGGTTCCGCCGCCCTGGTCTATCGAAGGGGTGGTCTTTCACTCGCGCACCCAGATACCGATGGTCAAAGACAAAGCGCGGCACATCGGCGACCCCATTGCGGTGGTCATTGCTGAAAGCCGCTACATCGCCGAAGACGCGCTGGAAGAAATTTGGGTGGACTACGAACCTCTGGAAGCCGTAGTAGACCTGGAAAAAGCGCTGGAAGCGGGCGCTCCCCTGGTTCACGAAGATATGGAATCCAATATGGCCTCTTACGTGCAGCAGGAAAAAGGGGACTACGAAGCCGCCAAAGCGCAAGCCGATTTGGTCATCGAGCGGCGCATCACCATTGATCGGGGCGCGGCAGCGGCAATGGAAAATCGGGGCGTGGTAGTCAACTGGGATGCCAAAGCGCAGCAATTGACAATGTGGAATACCACCCAAGCCCCCATCCCCATCCGTAACGGCGTGGCGGCGATGCTGGACCTGTCTGAAAATCAGGTGCGGGTGATCGCGCCCTTTGTGGGCGGCGGCTTTGGCCCCAAAATTATGATGTTCCAGCCGGAAGAAGTGCTGCTTCCCTGGGCCGCTATAAAACTGAATCGCCCCATCAAATGGATCGAAGACAGGCAGGAAAACTTTCTGGGAACCACGCAAGAACGCGGCCAAATCCACGATGTGGAAATCGCCCTGAGCAAAGAGGGCAAAATCCTGGGGCTGAAAGACGTCTTTCTGCACGACAGCGGCGCGTATAACCCCTACGGCCTCACGCTGCCTCTCAACACCCAAACCCACACAATGGGCATGTACGACGTCCCCAACTTCTATACCGAATTCAAGGTGGTCTTTACCAACAAAATGATTACCACCCCGGTTCGCGGGGCGGGGCGTCCGCAGGGGATTTTTGTCATCGAGCGGATGCTGGACATCGCCGCCAAAGAATTGGGCATTGACCGCGCCGAAATTCGCGAGCGCAACCTTATCCCCGCCGACGCCTTCCCCGTTCATCAAACCGTCATTGGGCAGGACTTTGCCGAGACCATTTACGACAGCGGCGATTATCTTCCCCAACTCAAAAAAGTCAAAAAGATGATCGGCTACGATAACTTCATCAAAGAAGAGCAGCCTCGCCTGCGCGCTGAAGGCAAGCGCGTTGGTCTGGGACTGGTCGGCTTCGTCGAAAGTACCGGCGTTGGCCCCTACGAAGGCGCGCGCATCACTGTTGAAGCCAGCGGCAAAGTGTTGATGGTCACGGGCGTGGGCACGCAGGGGCAGGGGCATTTCACCTCCTTTGCCCAGATCACCGCCGGGCAAGTGGGCGTAGATGTAAAAGATGTTCGCGTAGTCACCGGAGACACCAGTCAATTCCACTGGGGAACCGGAACCTTCGCCAGCCGCGGCGCGGTAGTAGCCGGAAACGCGGTGAACGCGGCGGCGCAGCGCGTTCGCGCTAAAATTCTGCAAAAAGCCGGCGAAGTTCTGGAAGCCCCGGAAGAAGAACTGGAAATTGAGAACGGCGTTGTTCGCATAGCCGACATCCCGGAAAAGTCCATCACCCTGGGCGAACTGGCTGTGCTGGCCAACCCGATGCGCGGCGCGGTGAAACCCGGCACAGAACCGGGACTGGAAGCCACTGAATACTTTGGCCCCCAGTACGGCGCCACCGCCAGCGGCGTGGTGGCAATGATTGTAGAAGTAGACCCGGAAACGATGATGCTGGACATCAAGGATTTTGTAGTGGTTCACGACTGCGGCGCGGTTATCAACCCGCTGATTGTGGACGGCCAAATTCACGGCGGCGTCTCAATGGGCATTGGCAACTCGTATTATGAGCAAATTATCTACGA
Source organism: Chloroflexota bacterium (assembly GCA_011192195.1). GTDB lineage: Bacteria > Chloroflexota > Anaerolineae > 4572-78 > 4572-78 > DUEH01. Next base: position 2,799 of record DUEH01000276.1, read on the forward strand.
CGAAAACGGGCAAATCCTCAACGCATCGCTGATGGATTACCTGGTCCCGCGTTCCACCGATATGCCCCCGCACATTCAAATTGGGCATCAGGAAACCAAATCGCCCCTCAATCCGATGGGTTCCAAAGGAGTTGGCGAGGCGGGCGCTATTCCCCTCCCTTCGCTCTTTGCCCAGGCCCTTGAAGACGCCCTGAGCGACACGGGTATCGAGATCACCGAAATGCCCCTCAGCCCCAACAGATTGTTTGAGTTGGCGCAGGAAGCAAAGACGAATGGTAAATGGTAAATGGTAAATGAACGTTTACTATTCACCATTTACCATTTACCATTTATAATTCATCATCCACAAGGAGAAAATCCCAATGAAACTGGAAGGCGAATATATTTTCAACGGTACGCGTGAAGAAGTGTGGGACCTGGTGCGAGACCCGGAAGTGCTGGCGACGGCGCTGCCCGGTACGCAAGATTTGCAAAAAATCAGCGACATTGAATACGCCGGGAAAATGAACATCCGCGTGGGGCCGGTGTCGGGCGTTTTTTCCGGCAAAGTGCTGGTCTCAAATGAAGTACCGCCGGAGAGCTATACCTTGTCGGTAGAGGGTAGAGGCGCTGCGGGACACGGCCAGGGGGCTGGCGATGTGCAGCTTATTGACCAGGGAGACGGAACCACGCTGATGAAGTATTCCGGCGAACTGCAAGTGGGCGGCAAAATGGCCAGCGTAGGCCAGCGATTGCTCGATTCTGTGAGCCGAAGTATAACGCGGCAGGGGTTAGAGACGCTGAACAAGGCCTTGCAAGCCAAAGGTCAGGCCAAAACCGAAGGCCGGGAAGTGGAGTACACGCCGCCGTCAGAGGCGCAGTTTGCGGCTTCAGTGGTCAAGGATATGGCCTCAGAAGTCTTCTCGCCGGAGCATCAGGCTGTGTGGACCGCTGTTGCTATAGCCATTGTTTCGCTGATGATTGGGTTTTGGTTGGGAAAATCTAGTCAGAGAGGGTAGATTCTCTCGCGTCTGCTCGTTACAGCCTTCTCTCGTTACCACGCTTCAGCGTGGGAACGAGGGAAACACAACATCGAATTGCCGAAAGAAACGAATGGATGACCAAAAATTCGTTCTTTTCGGCAATTCGTTGTTGTGTTTCATCAAAGGAGGAGCAAAATGGACACACCCCAACTCATCGCCCTCATCGTTGTGGCGCTTGTTATCCTGGCGGTGATCATCGTCTTTAGAAGGCGCATTGCCTTGACCTTGAAGGCGTGGGGCATTGACCTCACTCTGGAAGGTGAAAATGAAGGCAAATCCCAACCTGCTGCTCTGACACCGCCAGCCGGCGTTGAGGTAGAGGATATTGAAGTAACGGACGGCGGCCTGCTTGTATATATACTCAGAGGCGTAGATGACATCCACTCAACAAAGAATCCGGAAACTATTTCAAAAAGGCTTAGCCCAGACCAAAGCAGGCCACAAAGCCGAAGCCAGAAACTACTTTCGGCAGGTGCTTGAACTGGCGCCCAACAACGACACAACCTGGCTTTATCTGGCCGGCGTGTCAGACAACCCTGCCAACGCCTTCAACGCCATCCAACAAGCCGAAGCGTTGAACCCCAATAACCCCGGCCTGACCAAAGCGCAGGCGTGGTTCAAAGAAACCTGGCCGGATTATTCAAACGACCGCCGACCGCCGACGGCTGACAGGCGACCAACGTCAGCCGTCAGCGATCAGCCGTCAGTAGTCGGCGATCAGCAGTCAACTGTCAGCGGTCAACCGTCAGCGCTGGCTAAATTCGCAGCCTTTATCCCTTCGGCAGGCTCAGGGCGCAGCCCTCATCCTTCATCCCTCATCCTTTCTTCCTTCTCCTTCCTCCTTCAAAAACTGGCCTTTGGCGCTTTAGTCCTGTCAGCCATCACCTACTTGAGCTATCTGGGGCTGGATATGGCTCGTGGCGCCTCCTTTGGGCAAGCCCTGGGGCAAGCAATGACCAAAAGCCTTGCCTGTCTGGGCCGCCTGCTTCAAGGCAATCCGGGTTTGACCGCGGCGGGAACCATCGCCGGGTTGCCCACGCCGGTGAGTGAAGTTTTGCCCGGCTTGCTGGCAAAAAGCCTGGGCTTGCTGGGCGTTTCGCTGGCAATCGCTTCGCTGGTGGGGGTAACGCTGGGGATTCTGGCCGCCAGAAAACAACGTTCCGGGTGGTCATTGTGGATTATTGTGGCCTCTATTGTGGGCGTATCTATCCCCAGTTTTTTTGCCGCGTTGCTGCTGCAAATGCTGATGATCCAGTGGACGCGCCGAAGCGGAAGCCCGCTGCTGCCGGTGGCCGGGTTTGGCTGGGACAAGCATCTTGTTTTGCCGGCGCTGGTTTTGGCCGCCCGTCCCGTAGCGCAAATTACGCGCATGACCTTTGTTTCAATGGGCGAAATTTTTGATCAGGATTACGTGCGCGTAGCCCGCAGCAAGGGACTGCGCGGCGCAAGCGTTCTGTTTCGACACGCGCTGCCCAACGCCGCCGTACCCATTTTGACCACCATTGGCCTGTCGCTGCGATTTTCCCTGAGCAGCTTGCCGGTAGTGGAACTTTTCTTTGGTTGGCCCGGCGTGGGCTACACCCTGCTCAAATCTATCTCCCTGCGCGATGATAATCTAACGGTGGCCCTGGCCCTCAGTTTGGGCGCCCTTTTTATTGGGGTCAACTTACTGCTTGACGTTTCCTACCGCCTGCTGGACCCGCGCCTGCGAGAGATGGTCAAGCGCGTCAACCGTCGCAGCGCGGAAACCTTAGCTGTCAGATTCAAACACTTTCTGGCGGATACAAAAGATGTTCTGGCCGATAACCCTGTCAATCGCTGGTTCAAACAGCGACATCAGTCCGATGATGTAGGACAAACTGTTAGTTTGTCCAGACGCAACGGTGGACAAGCTAACAGCTTGTCCCACAAGCCCTTGGACAAACGCATCAAAGCCGAGCGCCGCCGCGCGTTTTTACGCGGTACGCTGGGCAACTTCCCCTTTATGGCGGGCGCAATATTGACTGCATTGCTGGTGGGATTGGTCTTTTTTGGCCCGAAGCTGGCTCCGCACAGCCCCTACACCACGCAAGGTCTGGTCATTGAAAACGGCGAAATGCGCGTGCCTCCCTTTGAGCCAAACGACACTTACGCCTGGGGAACCGACGCGCTGGGCCGCGACATCAAAAGCCTGATCTTTGCCGGAGCGCAGCAAACTCTCACCCTGGCCGCGTTGGTGGTACTGCTGCGAATGTTGGTTGGCGCCATTCTGGGCGCTTTAGCGGGCTGGCAGCGCGATAGCTGGCTGGATCGGCTCATCCTTGCCGCCGCCGAAATTATCTCGGCCTTCCCCGCCCTGTTGCTGGCGATGATCCTTATTTTGGCGATTGGCGTGCGGCAGGGAATGCGCCCTTTTGTCATTGCCCTGGGTTTTGTGGGGTGGGGCGAAGTGATGCAATTTGTGCGGAGCGAAACGCTGAAAATCAAGCCCAAAACCTTCATCGAAAGCGCGGTGGCGGTGGGTTTGCGCGCGCCGCGCATTTTGCTGAGTCACGTGCTGCCCAACCTTATCCCGGCGCTGGTCTCCATTGCTGCGCTGGAAATGGGCGCAGCGCTAATGATTTTGGGCGAACTGGGCTTCATTGGCGTGTTCATCGGCGGCGGCGCCTTTGCAGAACTGGACATCGGTCTGCCCCCTTACCACTACTCTGATGTGCCGGAATGGGGCGCGCTGTTGAGCAACGTGCGCGTCTACGCGCGCTCCTATCCCTGGACAGCCATTTATCCCGCGCTGGCCTTTTTCATTGCCATTTTGGGCTTCAACCTTCTGGGTGAAGGTACGCGCCGGCTGCTGGATAAAGTGGGCGTGGGCATTACCCGCGTGGTCAATCGCTACACCGTTGCGGTGGCCGCGCTGCTGCTGGTGGGTTTTGTCTGGGCGCAAAGTAACGCCGGTTCAATAGCCTTCTATCGCCAATATGTGGAACATTACGATGCCGCGCAAGCGATGGCCCACGCCCAACGTCTGGGCGATCCGGCGCTGCGCGGCAGGCCCTTGGGCGACCCGGCGATGGAGAGCGCCGCGCAGTATGTGGCCGATCAGTTCCAGGCTTTGAAGCTTCAACCCGCCGGGGGGCAGGGGGGCTACCTCTTCCGCCGACCTCGCGCCTACCAGCAGCTTGGCGCCGTACCGCAGTTCAGCATCGGCGATGGCGGTTCAGCGCTGGTTTATCATCAGGATTACACCGCCTATCCGGGTCGAAATCGGAATCTGGGCGAAGCGGAGGGGACTATTCGCGTTTTCAGCGCTGGCCCGCTCAGCCAGTCCGGCGGCTTTTTTGGGGGCAACTTCCCCGTCTTGAAAGACAAAGCCTGGCCCGATGAAATCTTGATGGTTTTGAATGACCGAGACACTTTTTTGATAGAGGATATACCTCGTCAAGGCGTGTTGGTGGTGGCTGAAGACGATGCCGACATAACGCGCAATCACACCCTTTCCACCCGCGATCCCATTGATGTGAGCTTTGGCACAAAGCGGCAGAGGGGGCAGGACGCGCCTGTATTGTGGATCACCCAGTCCACAGCCGATAGACTACTCAGCGGAACCGGCCAAAACATCGCCGGCCTGCGCCTGATAGCCGATGGCCTGATAGAAGACCAACTCATCAACTTCTCCGCGCAAACTTCGGCTGCTATGTCGGTTACGGGAACTGTTGTCAACAAGTTTTACGTCAATCACGTTATTGCCACCCTGCCCGGCGCAGCCGGCAAAGCCGAAGGCGCCGGTGTGGAAACGCAAATGGACGATCAGATGATCGTGGTGATGGCCCCCTACGATAGCCCGCCGCCAGACCCGGACGGCCTTGAGCGCCCCGCCGCCAACGACAACGCCAGCGGCGTAGCAGTGATGCTGGAAGCGATACGCGTGATGCAGGAATCGGGCTATCAGCCCAACAGAACCTTCCTCTTTGTGGCCTACAGCGCCCAGGGCAAGGAAGGAGGCGAAGATGTGAGTCGCCCGGACCCCAGCGCCTTCCTTAAGGCCAGAAGCGGCTTTGCCGCTACCTTCAAAATCG
>DUEH01000277.1 GCA_011192195.1 Chloroflexota bacterium
TGAGATTTTTCAACACCAGACGAAGGACGAAAGACGAAGGACGAAGGGAATTAGCGGACAAAATCCGTCCTTCGTCCTTCATCTTTCGTCGAAAAGTGGCGAATGACAGGCCGTCAAACCAAATCCCATACAACTGAACCAGTGCCCACATTTTATTTGAACAGGAATTTTGCTGCTTACGCGTAATGAGTCCGTTGGGTTTGTCCTGAGAGGCTTCCTGAGCTTGACGAAGGCCCTGCCGAAGGGTCACGTACCCGGCTAGAGCATAGACAAACTCATTTCGGTAGCGATCTTTGTGTTTGCTTTACTTCCTGAGGCAGCTCTAACTCTTCAAACAGGGCGATAGCTTTGCCCAAAACTGCTCCGGCCTCGCCAACTTGGCCCTGCGCCATATAAACTTCCCCCAACGCCCGGTGACCGTAGGCGCTCAAAAAGCGGTCCTGATTTTCTTCAGCCAGAGCGATGGACTGGCTGATGAGTTTTTCCGCCTCATCGAACTGACCCTGACGCAGCCTCACTTCGCCCAGCGTCCGCAGCCCATCGGGGATGGTGGCGTTCTCTTCTGCGTGGATGACCTGCCATGCAAATTCTTCCGCCTGGCGCAGATTGCCCAAAGCCAGATGCGCTTCGGCCAGGTTTTGAGCGGCAACGGCCTGTCCATACGATTGCTCAAAGCGTTGAAAGAGTTTCAGCGCTTCTATGGCCGGCGACACAGCCGCTTTCGCCTGCCCGGCCAGATTGTAGGCAAAAGCCTGATTGACCCGGATGCTGGCTAAACTGGATTGTTTGCCGATGCTTTTGTACTGCTGACAGGCTTTCTCCCAATTAGCCATTGCCTCATCAAGCTTCCCCTGTCGAGCCAGTAATGAGGCCAGGTTGTTGCGGGTTTTGGCTTCGCCTTGAAGGTGCTTCAGGTCTTGAGCCAGATTTAGCGCATCCCAATAGAGTTTTTCCGCCTGCTTGTAATTCCCCATCTCTTTTTGAATAAAGCCTTGCAGATTATCCGCCTCGTAGCGGGCAAATTGCGCTTCTCGCCAGGCTGCGTTCAGGTTTTTTTGGCGCGTATAGATCCAGCCCCGGTTCTTATGGAAGATCGCCATTTCGTTTTCCAGCAGGGGTTGAACCAGTTGCAGCCCATCCTCATAAGCGCGCAGGGCGCGGCCGTAGTCGCTCTTCAGGTCGGCGATATCCCCTTCCAGGCGTTTGGCTTTGGCTTTTAAAATCGGGCTGCGCCAGAAGGTTCGTATCAGGTCGTCCAGAGCGGCGGCGTATTCGCCGGTTATTTTTCGCAATTCGCTGCGCAGCAGGACCAGCTTCTCCCGGTTTTCCCCTTTTAAACGATTGCGCGAAATCCCTTTGAAGAGGGTCAAAGCGGGGACAGCTTGCCCCTGATTGACTTCTTCGGTGAGATGATCGTACCACAGGCGAATAGCCGTTTCAGGCTGCCCGGCTTGCAAATAGTGGTGGGCGGCGGCGGTATATTCGCCCCGTTTGATGCGAATGGCCGCTGCTTTCAGGTGAGCCGCGTCTTTATCTTCCGAGGGGAGGGATTGGTAGATGATCTCTCGAAAGGCGGGGAGAATAGCCACGCCGCCCCGTCCGTCGCTGTGAGCAATTTGTCGTTTCAGCAAGGCGTTGAGGGCGGTTTTGGCCTGGCCCGCAGACCACACATCGCCCGGCGCAAAGCGGCGAAAGGCGGTCAGGGCAGCCAGGATTTTTTGCGCCCTTTTGTTCAGACTTTCTTGCAGGCGCTTGAGCAAAAATTCCAGCGAAGGGGTATTGCGGATGAGATTGATGAGGCTGTCGGCTGATTCGCCGCTTTGGTACAGGGCGATGAAGAGCTTGAGCAAGCGCGGATTGCCGCCGCTGACTGCTTGCAATTGTTCCAGCGCGTCATTTGAAAGGGAAGGGGAGATTTGTGTTTGCAGCAGCAGCGTTTGAATGGCCGGCAGGGGGAGTCCGTTCAGGGCGCATTGAAAATCAGCTTCCAGAGGCAGACGTTGGCCGATGAGGATAGTTGGCGCCAGCCCGCGCAGGCTTTTGAGAAAAGAGAGCAGGTGAAAATGAGCGTCTACCTCTGCCGGGCGAAGCAGGTCCAACTCATCAAAGCAGAGGAGAGGGGGAGCAGGGGAGAGGGGGTCAAAACTCTCCCTGTCACCCCCTCTCCCCTGCTCCCTATCTCCCCCTCCCAATTTTTCCAGATCGTGGCGAGCCAGCCCCGGGGTTATGTCCAGATTCACCCGCCCTTCATCGGCGGTCAGTTGGAGCCATAAGCCGGATACGCCTTGACGATGCAAAAAATAAGCCAGAGCAAAGAAGAGACTTTCCAGGCGGTCGTTCAAGCCGGGGCGCAGGGTGAACCAGAAGATGGGGCGGGTTTTTAGCCGCAGGGTCAGATATCCGCCCAGGGCGCTTTTGCCCACGCCCCCCGAGCCGGTCAGGGCGACGGTCTGGCCTTGTTCCAAGCGGTCTAGGCAACTTTGGACCAACCGATCTCGGCCAATGAGATTTTGCGGCAGGATCGGATTTTCCAGGCGCAGGGCGGGATTGAGCTGCCGGAGCAGTCCCTTTTCCAGCCATTCAATCGCTTGCGCGCGGCGGCGATAGTAAACCGCCCGCGATACAGCCAGGCTTTGCTGAATATCCAGGTCTGATTTGCGCCGGTTGGGGTGTTGAAAGAAGATTTGCTTGAGCAGGTTTTGGTAGCCGACCTCGTTTCCGTCTGGCTGCGTTTTGGCTTCAGCTGCCGCGCGTAACAGCCGTTGTAAGGCGTAACCCCGTTTTTCGGCCTCTGTCGCTTTTGTTTCTTTTTCCTGCTGGAGATAATCGCCCAAAAAATAAGGCGCGGCCAGGGGCGAGTTTGCGCCCAGCCAGGCCGGGTCGTGGAAGCGTTTCAAAGCCTGGGTTAGTTGGTGGGTGAAGGTGTTGGCGGATTTTTTTGCGCCTGGGGGCATCGGTGTCGATCCTGTTCAAAAAATTGTATGGGGTTCAACGACATCCACTTCGGCTGCATCCCGCCCGTCGGCCCCGTCGCCGAGACTACAGCGAGTTGAGAAATTTAACGAATGGCTGCTTCAATCCATTCGATCCATTCCCAATTCGATGTAGTGTGGTTTTTTGCGCCGATCCCGGGTCCAATTGTGGCTGGCCTCGGGCTGGCATTATCTATCGAATTGGTCTGATTTGGGATACAAAACGTCGTCAATCTCGCGCAGAACTTCGCTCAAGTCAGGCGGCGAGGCAACAACAACTTACGCTCAACTTCAACTAACGCTTGGTAATCGTACCGGCTAAAAAATCAAACTCCCCCCAAGCGGCAAGTAAACCGGTGGGTGTAACTTGTTGGGGTGCATTATCAAAATCAGGGTCATTCACCAGGATATGTTGCTCAGTGTAGCCCACTACGACTACGGCGTGAGCAAAATCATCCTGACGGTAATCAAGAAAAACAGTACTGACAAGAATGATAACAGGGACGCCCGCATCAAGGGTATCATAGAGAAGAGGCAAGGTAAAAGGACCAAAAAAGACATCCAGAGTTCGGCTCTGCAAACGCAAGAGGCGACTGCCCGATGTACCCATAGCCGTTGCGCCAAGTTGAACAGCCAGGTCTGCTTCGTTGATATCGCGATTCAAATACTGCAAGACCATACGAGCGCAAGCAGGAAGGCAATTGTAATCGCCAAGTTGTTTATAATGCGGTATTGGTAGCAAGACGGAGGGCATCGTTTCGGATTATATTCAATTGAGTTTCATTTAATAAAATCTCGCCGTTTTCAATATCTACATCCACTTCGCCCACCCGCCCTATTCGCCCTTGAGCGGGTGACGTCAAGTCAACCGGGACGCGCCATACAATACGGTCTCCCAGGGTGAAAGCAGGTTCCTTAGCCAGAAGCAGATTGCCAATGTGGGTGGCTAAAAAGGCGTTCACTTTACGTCGGGCAATCGCGGCGGTCACGTTGATTTCTGCCGAAAGGTGAATGTCTACTTGTAGCTGCCCGTTTCTGGGCAACGTTAGCGTATTTGATTGATTGTTCATAA
>DUEH01000278.1 GCA_011192195.1 Chloroflexota bacterium
ACGACCCGCTGGCTCAGGAATTTGTGGATTGGCGCAATATTGGCGAATCCACCATTCGCAACTCTTACCAAATCCTGTCTCGCGGCGAACCCAATCTTGAAAACGAACTGTGGCGCGTCAGCGCTCAAGTCATCAACGGCGCTATGACCCCCGAAGAAGCCGCTCAGGAAACTCAGGCCGGCCTGGATAAATGGTACACGCCGTAGTGGTTTAAATCACCCCCCTCCCAGCGGGACGCGAAGCGGTTTCTTCACCAGGGGTTGGGGGAGGGAGAAAAGCTGGTCGGCAAACGAAGTTACGGTAAAATCAACCCGTTTTTGGCCCGCAACACTCTACCCCCTCCCTGGTGAAGAAACCGCTTCGCGTAATCCTCCCCCTGCCAGGGTGAGGGGACTGCACGCTTACTTTAAAATTCCATCCTCCCCCTTTGCAGGGGGAGGAAATACAAAGGAGCGGCTTATGCAACAAACACCCGCCAAAAAACATCGCAAACCCTTTCCCTTTCACATTATTGTCTTTCTGGCTCCGGCGACTATCGTCTACACCCTCTTTATGATCTACCCCCTGCTTGATTCGCTGCGATTGAGCCTGTTTGCCCCCAACGATCAGGGCGTAGAGGTCTTTGCCGGTCTTCAAAACTACGTTATCCTGCTCACCGACGAATTGTGGTCGGTGCGTTTTTGGGGCGCGCTGAAAAACAACTTTGTCTTCTTCTTCATTCATATGTTTGCGCAAAACCCCATTGGCCTGCTGCTGGCCGCCTTGCTGAGCCGTAGAAAATTATTTGGCCGAAACAGTTACCGCACCGTGTTGTTCATGCCCACTATGCTGTCGGTGGTGATCATCGGCTTTATCTGGCAGCTAATTCTCAGCCCGCTATGGGGCGTGGCGCATCAGATGATGAGTACTATCGGCATAGAACACCTCTTTAAACCCTGGTTGGGGCTGGAAACTTCCGCGCTGGTCACGCTGGCGCTCATTTCCGTGTGGCAGTTCATCGGATTACCGATGATGTTATTTTACGCCGCGCTATTAGCCATCCCGGATGAACTTATAGAAGCGGCGCATGTTGACGGCGCAACCGCCTGGACGGTTTTCTGGCGTATTAAATTTCCGCTTATCCTGCCCACTGTGGGCATTGTCACCATTCTGACCTACGTGGGCAACTTCAACGCCTTTGACCTGATTTACACCACTCAGGGCGCCTTGGCCGGGCCAAACTTTGCCACCGACATTATGGGAACTTTCTTCTATCGCACCTTCTTTGGCTTTCAGTTACAGTTGGGCAACCCCACAATGGGCGCTACCATTGCCGCAATGATGTTTCTGATCATTTTGATCGGGGTGCTGCTCTATCTCTTTGGCTGGCAGCGTAAAATGACCACGTATGAGGTGTAGCCGCCATGAAAAAAGAATCTTCGCTCAGTTACAAATTCAATGAATTTATCTTGCCGCACATTGTGCTGTTTGGCTACACGCTAATTGCGCTTTTCCCCATCGTACTCATCTTGATGAACTCTTTCAAGACGCGCAAAGCTATTTTCAAAGCGCCGCTAATGCCGCCCACGCTAACAACCTTTAGTCTGGAAGGCTACCAAACGGTCTTTGAGCGCTCTAATTTTCAGTGGTATTTTGTAAACAGTTTGATAATCACCGTAGTGACCATTATTCTGGTGCTGTTTTTGGGCGCAATGGCCGCTTACGCTCTGTCTGAATACAAATTTCCGGGCAACACTTTTATGGCTCTGTATCTGGCGCTGGGAATTATGATCCCTATCAGGCTGGGTACAATTAGCATTTTGCGTCTGGTTGTGGCAATGGGTTTGATCGATACGCTGACCGCCCTGATTTTGGTTTACACCGCCCAGGGCTTACCCCTGACCATCTTTGTCTTGCAGCAATTTATGAGTCAGGTTCCCCGCGAACTGAAAGAAGCCGCCCGCATCGATGGGGCCAGCGAATACCGTATCTTTGGCCTGATATTGCCGCTGGTGCGCCCTGCCATAGCCACCGTAGCCGTATTTGTGATGATCCCCATCTGGAACGATCTCTGGTTTCCGCTCATTTTGGCCCCCGGCGAAAAGACGCGCACCGTTACCTACGGCGCGCAGCAATTTTTGGGTCAATTCGTCAGCGATTGGAACGCCGTCCTGTCGTCGCTAACGCTGGCAATGATTCCCATTCTGATCTTGTACGTCCTCTTCTCTCGCCAACTTATTCGCGGCATCACGGCGGGAGCAGTCAAATAGCGAATTTGCGAATGGCGAATTTGCGAATTTGCGAATGGCGAATGGCGAATGGCGAATGGCGAATGGCGAATGATGTCCCACGAAAAAACCATTCGCAAATTCGCTATTCGTCTTTTTTACAAATTCGCTATTCGTCTTTTTCACAAGGAGTAACTCTATGAAAGCAGGAATCGTCGGCGCCGGATTTATGGGCGGAACGCACGCGGCGGGATGGGCTGAAACAGAGGCGACTATTGCCGGCTTTGCGGACAGCGATCTTGCCAGCGCCCAATCTCTGGCAAACCGCTACAAGGCCAAAGCCTATCCCAGCTTGGAAGCGATGCTAAACGATGTGGACGTGGTGGATATTTGCGCGCCCACTCACCTGCATCACGCGCTGGCGCTTCAGGCCGCCGCCGCAGGCAAAGACATTATCTGCGAGAAGCCGCTGGCGCGAACAGTCGAAGATGCGCAAGAGATGATTGCCGTCTGCCGGGACGCGAACGTAAAGCTGCTGGTGGCTCACGTTGTGCGCTTTTTCCCTGAATACGCAAAGGCTAAAGCCGCTGTCGCCGAGGGGCAGATTGGGCAGCCAGCCGTCTTGCGCCTCACGCGAGGCGCCTTTCGCCCCAAAAAGCCGGTAGATAACTGGTTCACCGACTTCGAGAAATCGGGCGGGATGATGCTTGATTTGATGATCCACGATTTTGACTACGCCCGCTGGATTGCCGGCGAGGTGGAAAGCGTCTTTGCCAAAAATATCGCCAGCGCCCACCCCAACGCGCCGGTGGACCACGGTCTGGTCATTCTGAAGCATCGAAGCGGCGCTATTTCACACGTAGAAGGCTCGTGGGCCTACCCGCCGCCTATCTTCCGCACCCGCATCGAGATCGCCGGGAGCGACGGCTGGCTGGAATTCGACTCGGACAAAAGCGCCGCCATCGACCTGCACCTGCGCCAGCAGCAAAACGACGCGCCCGACGTTCCCCTGCCCGGCAGCCCCTTGAGCGAAAGCCCCTACACCACCCAACTCAAAGCCTTCTACAACGCCCTGCTTAACAACGTCCCCCCGCCCATCACAGCGCAGGATGGTCTGGCAGCGCTGCAAATTGCTTTGGCGGCCATCGAATCGGCGCAAAGAGGAAAAGCCATTTTTATTCAATAACAAAGCCAAACCTTCCCGGAAGCTGTACCCAAAAAGCGCCCAAAGAGTAAGCGTTCAGTCCCCTCCCCCTGGCAGGGGGAGACTTTTAAACTTCCCCCCGTCAACGGGGGGAGAGCCTGTCCCGCTTTACCAGGTACTGAGGAGGGTGGGAGTGAACAGTTACAAACGAAGGACAAATGACCAATGACCACTAACAAGCTAAAAATCGGGATAATGAGCTTTGCCCACTTACACGCCGAAGCCTACATTGGCAACTTGCGCGGCACCCCCGGCGTGGAGTTCATCGGTTTTGCCGATGAGGATGCCGAACGCGGCCAACGTTTTGCCAAGCAATTCAACGCCCGCCTCTTCCCTTCCTATAAAGCCTTGCTGGACGAAAAGCCGGATGGCGCGCTGGTCTGCTCAGAGAACGCCAAACATCGCCCACTGGTAGAAATGGCCGCCGAAGCGGGCGTTCACGTGTTGAGTGAAAAACCGCTGGCAAGCAATCTGGAAGACGCGCAGGCTATGATTGACGCCTGCAAGCAGGCCGGCGTCATCCTGATGACCGCCTTCCCTATGCGTTTCAGCGCCCCTCTGCTGGAAGTGAAAGCCACGCTGGACGAGGGCAAGTTGGGCAAAATCTACAGCTTCAACACCACCAATCAGGGCAAAATGCCTATGGCCCATCGAAAGTGGTTTGTAGACAAAGAATTAGCCGGCGGCGGCGCGTTGATGGACCATACCGTCCACTTGACCGACATTCTGCGCTGGTTCCTGCAAAGTGACGTGGTGGAAGTCTACGCCCAGACCAACCGCATCCTCCACGCCGATACGGTGAACGTGGAAACCGGCGGCCTGCTGATGCTCACTTTTGCGGACGGAACCTTTGCCAGCATTGACGCCAGTTGGAGCAAGCCCCTCAATTATCCCACCTGGGGCGGCCTGAAAATGGAGATCATCAGCGAACGCGGTCTGAGCATTGTGGACGCCTTCAGCCAAAATCTCACCCTCTACAAGCAATCGCAAAACAGCCACGTCTGGCCCTACTGGGGTTCCGACGCCAACCAGGCGATGCTTGAAGAATTTGTCGCCGCCATCCGCGAGGAACGCGCCCCCAAAGTGACCGGCGAAGACGGCTACAAAGCGCTGGAAGTGGCTCTGGCCGCCTACCAATCGGCGGAAAGCGGTCAGCCGGTAAAGCTGCCGTTAAGGTGATGATTGGATAGAATGGCAGTAACAGGAATATTCAGATGCCTGATTTCACAGAAAAGCAGGGGCAATACCTTGCCTTCATTTATAACTACACCAAAATCAATGCTCGTCCACCGGCAGAAGCCGATATTCAACGCTACTTTCGAGTGACCCCACCAACAGTTCATCAGATGATACTCACCCTTGAACAGAAAGGGTTCATTCGCCGAATACCACGGCAAGCCCGAACAATCAAAATATTATTACCTCCGGAACAACTGCCTTACCTTAAATAGCGTGGAGCAAACTGGTCACTGGAGTCCCTCACTACCGTATACCCCTGCAATTTGACAAGGTTTGCGCCCCCGTTTGACCGCTGACCGCCGACGGCCGACCGCCAGGGGCCTGGTTTTGCGGCGGTCTGCGGTCTGCTGTCGGCGGTCTGTTGGCAAACGATGGGACTTTGCCGCCGAAGCGCTTGTCAAAGCCGGAGGGTATACGGTAGTGAGCTGGAGTCCTTGAAGGGGATAGGCGAAAAAGTTGGGAAATTTACCCACGAATAGCGCGAATTTTCATAATCTTTAGTTTTTTATTTGTGTTCATTCGTGTTATTCGTGGTTAAAAATGTCTTCCCCATTGAACGACCCCAGTACTAACTTCGTAATTCGTATGCAAATTCGCCCTTGACATCTTGGAGGAGAAGTAGTATAATAGGTCTAGTGGTATAGACCACCTATCAACTGTACCAGTTAAACCTATGCTCAACAAAAATTACCCCCTCCCCATGTATTACCAACTCAAAGAACTCATCCGGGAGAAGATCATTGCCGGAGCGTGGCAGCCGGGCGGCTTGATCCCTTCAGAACGGGAATTGAGCGAACAATACAACATTAGCCGGATGACGGCTCGTCAGGCGTTGACCGAACTGACCAACGAAGGTCTTCTCCGTCGCGTACAAGGAAAAGGCACCTTTGTCGCCGAGCCAAAGATTGAGCAAGCGCTCACCCGGCTGACCGGCTTTACCGAGGATATGCAGGCGCGAGGCGTAGAGTCGAAGGGGCATGTTCTGCGACTCGAACTGGTAACAGCGCCCGCGTTGACCCTTAGAGATTTGCAGATCACCTCAGAACAGCCGGTGATGTTGCTAGAGCGTTTGCGTATGGCTAAAAACGAAGCGATTGCTCTGGAAACCTGCTATCTTCATTTCAATAATGTTCAGCGACTATTGCAAGAAGATTTTGAAGGTATCTCTCTGTACAACCTTCTCACCGAAAAGTACGGCATCACGCCCACCAGAGCCGAGCAGCAAGTGGGCGCAGATCTGTGCAGTCAACGCGAACAGAAGCTTTTGAATATAACAGAAGGCGCGCCGGTACTCAGAAACAGGCGCGTGGCCTTTGACCAGCGAGGACGGCCTTTTGAATGTACAGAATCAGCCTACCGGGCCGACCGGTATGTTTTCCAAGCCGAGCTTGCAGCTTTGTAGCATACTCACATAAAAGTGAAATGCAGTGGGTAAAGTGGTATAAATTTTAGCTGAGGAGGGATTTGCCTATGCAAAACTGATGGCATTTAAAATAAACCAACCATATCTTGCATTGTCAATTTTATAAATAATTCAAATGGAGGAATTTTATGAGTAAGCAAAAGAGAATATCACGCCGTATTTTTCTTAGAAATTCAGCAATATTTGGCGCCAGCGCCGCGCTTGCGGCTTGCGGCGCGCCCGCGGCAACTGAAGCTCCGGCTACAAAAGAAGTAGCTGCCGCCGCCCCCACAGCCACTACCGCCCCCCCCGCTCCGCCAAAATTGGACCTGCCCTTTGAAGTAGCGGCGGATGCCATAAACCCGCTGAATCTGGAAGCTGGCACATCGGTTGAGGGAGTCTTCTTTGAAGGCGGCCTGGGACGCGACTACATTGACAACGCCGCAGACCTCTTCCTCAAACTGCATCCCGACAACGAAATGACGGTCGAGGGCATTCAGCGCGTGGGCGAACACCTGCGCCCCCGCTTCATTGGCGGCAACCCACCCGATGTGATTGACAACAGCGGCGCCGGTAGTTTGGACAGGGCCGCTCTGGTTGACGAAGGTCAAATGCTGGACCTGGCCCCGCTGATGAACGCGCCATCGCTGGATACCCCCGGCAAAACCTTTGGGCAAACCCTCTTCCCCGGCTCGCAAGTCTTGGGCGATTGGAGCGGGATTCAACATGAATTGAACATCACCATGACCGTCTTTGGCATCTGGCACAGCAAAACCCTCTTTGAAAAGAAGGGCTGGGCCTATCCCAAAACCTGGGATGAAATGCTGGGATTGTGCGAAACCATCAAAAGCGATGGTATGAGTCCCTGGACCTATCAGGGTAAGCATCCGCAGTATATGCTCTTTGGCTTGCTAACGCCCCTCATTTACAAGGTTGGCGGGCTGAAAGCGCTGATGGCTGTTGATAATCTGGAAGATGGCGCCTGGCTGGCCGATCCGGTAGTAAAGGCCGTGAGCATGATCGCCGAACTGGCTAACAACGATTATATTATGCACGGCACCGAAGGCTTGACCCACACCGAAGCGCAAGCCGCCTGGCTTCAGGGCGACGCTGCCTTCCTGCCCTGCGGCAGTTGGCTGGAAAACGAAATGCGCGAAATGACCCCGGATGATTTCGATATGGTGGTCGAAACCGTGCCTGGCCCCACTGCCGACACCTTTGACGCGCTGCTGGCTAACGCCGGAGAACCTTACTTTGTACCCTCGCAGGGTAAAAACCCCACCGGCGGGATGGAGTTTATGCGCTGTATGATGTCAAAAGCAAACGCCAAATTCATGGCTGAAAATGTCGGAATCGTTATGCCCGTTTTAGGCGGCGCCGAAGGGGTTAAAATGAGCAGCGCCCTGGAATCGGCTGTCACCCTTCTGGATAACGCCGGCGACAAGATATTCAGCGACCGCTACTATCTGGCCGGCTGGTACGGCGACCTGAAAGCCGAAGCCAAAGACCGTATGGGCGACTTGCTGACCAAGCGCATTGGCGTTGACGAATACGTTGCCGCCGTTCAAAAGAAAGCGGACGAAATCAAAGCCGACCCCGACGTGATCAAGTACACCCGGACGTCCTAAGTCAAAATACGCAGTTTTCCAAAAGTAGCACATTGCCCGGCAGCAGACCGCAGACCGCAGACCGCAGACCGTGAAAAACGCTAGTTGAAGGTGTTTTGGCGGTCAACGGTCAGCGGTCGACGGTCACTGGCGCAGGCTGGCTCACTGACAACAGGAGGCAAAGATGTATCGTAATAAGTATCGGGTGATCATCCCCTTTTTATTCCCCTCGTTGCTGATCTACCTCACCTTTGTGATCTACCCCTATCTGCGCGCTATGTATATAAGTTTGACCCGCTGGCGCGGTCTGGCCAAGCCACCCGAATTTATCGGTCTGGCCAATTTTGCCAAGATGATGCAAGACGAAT
Source organism: Chloroflexota bacterium (assembly GCA_011192195.1). Lineage (GTDB taxonomy): Bacteria > Chloroflexota > Anaerolineae > 4572-78 > 4572-78 > DUEH01. The sequence continues at coordinate 8,028 of DUEH01000278.1, forward strand.
ACTTCTGGAACGCGCTGGGTAACAACGGCGTCTATATGATCATGCTGCCCGTCTTCACTATTGGGCTGGCCCTCTTCTTCGCCTTTTTGCTGACCCAGGGCGTCCCTTTTGGCAAGTTCTATCGGGTTTCCTATTTCTTTCCCCAGGTTATGTCCATTGTCGCCATTGGCGTACTGTGGAGCTTTGTCTATCATCCCCTCATCGGTATGTTGAATTCACTGTTGCAATCCATTGGCATAAACGAACCCCCCGTCTGGCTGGGCAACCCGGACACTGTTTTGGGGGCTGTGGGTTCTGTTATGATCTGGCAGGCCATCGGTTTCTTTATGATCATGTTCATTGCCAGTATGGAAGCGGTCCCCGATGGTCTCTACGAGGCGGCCAGGATTGACGGCGCCACCGGCTGGCACATTTTTTGGCATATCACCATCCCTATGATCTGGGAAACGCTTCAGACAGCGATCATTTTCATCCTGATTGGCGCGGCCAATATGTTTGCCATCACCCAGACGATGACTATGGGCGGGCCGAGTCGCTCTTCTGAAGTACTCTCCACCTATCTCTACGACGAGGCTTTTTTGAATAGCGAGTTTGGCTATGGCACGGCTGTCGCTGTTGCCCTGTTCGTGATCATCTTCCTCATTTCCGTCGTGCTCCAGCGCCTTATGAAACGCGACACTTTGGAGTATTAAAATGACAACAGAAACATTCAAACCAAGAAAAAACGAGGATGACTCGACAGGCAACCAACCTGATATTGGCGCCTTCATCTCAAAATCTGTCTTGAATATAGTTCTGGCAATCTGGGCGGTGGTTGTTATATTTCCTATGGCCTGGTTACTCTACAGTTCATTTAAAACAGATAAAGAGATATTCTTCAGCCCGTGGGCGCTTCCCGCTGCACCACAATGGGACAACTTTTCTCGCGCCTGGACCGAGGCGCATATCGGCGACTACTTTCTCAATAGTTTCCTGGTGGTTTTGCCGGCCCTGTTCTTGATCGTCTTCCTCTCTGCCATGGCGGCTTATGTTCTGGCGCGATTCCCCTTTCCCGGCAATCGTTTCATCTTCTATCTGTTTATGGCCGGTATGCTCTTTCCGGTCTTTATGGCTCTGATACCGCTCTTCTTTCTGGTGAGAACGCTGGGGATGCTCAACACCTATCACGGGCTGGTGCTGGTCTATGTAGCCTATTCCTTCCCCTTCAGCGTCTTCTTTCTGACCGGATTCTTCAAGTCCTTGCCCTCAGAATTGCACGAAGCGGCCATCATCGATGGCGCCAATCAATATCAGGTCTTCTTCAAGATCATGCTGCCTCTGGCTCAACCCGGCTTGATCAGCATCGGCATCTTCAATTTCCTGGGGATGTGGAATCAATACTTGCTGCCGGTAGTTCTTATGACCGACTCCAAACGCTACTTACTGACCCAGGGATTGGCCTTTATGCTGCACCAGCAATACTACAAAAATGACTGGAGCGGTCTCTTTGCCGCCGTGAGTTTGATCATGATACCCTCGTTGATCGTCTACGTGATTTTCCAGGGGCAAATTCAGAAGGGAATCACCGTCGGGGCGTTAAAGGGATGACATATTTTGGGATGACCCACAAATAAATTGACACTTTCGCCATCGGACGAAGGACGAAAGACGAATGACGAACAAATTTAGGCGAGAATTTCGTCCTTCGTCTTTTTGTCCTTCGTCTGAGTTATCGGAGTTCAACATGCTTGCCAACAATTATCTGAGCAATACCCAACAGCTACTAAGCAAAATTCAGGAATCTCAACTGGATACAATTCTGGAGGCCGCCGCCTGGATCAGCGATTCGCTCCTTGCCGGCGGTATTCTCCACGTATTTGGCAGCGGACATTCATACATTATGTCCCTTGAGACGGCGGGCAGAGCCGGCGGATTAGTGCCGGTACAAGCCATTGTAGACCCCACCCAGGGTAAAATTGAACGGCTTGAAGGCTATGCCGCGCTCTTACTGGATCAATTCGATGTTCGCGCTGGCGAAATTATGATGATCTTCTCCAATTCCGGCATCAACCCGCTGCCAATAGAGATGGCAATGGAGGCCAAAGAACGAGGGCTAAAAATCATCGCCGTTACCTCGATGACCCACACTCAAGCCGCCGATTCAAGACATTCCAGCGGCAAAAAACTATACCAGATTGCCGATTTGATCATTGATAACTGCGGCATCGCCGGCGACGCCTCGATGGACGTACCCGGCTTCCCCGGACGAAGCGGCGCCACTTCATCCATTGCCGGCGCAGCCATTGTCAACGCCATCACCGTCCAGGTGGTTGAAAACCTGGTAAAACGGGGCGAAACGCCGCCCATCCTCATCAGCGCCAACATC
>DUEH01000279.1 GCA_011192195.1 Chloroflexota bacterium
AAGGCTACTTCGTTGGCCGCCAATCCCAGCAGCCAAACGCCCACACGATCCAGAAGCGCGCCGGTTCTGTCTCCCAGAGCATCCAGCGCCAATTGGAATTGGAAGGCGTCCGGCGCGTTGCCTTGATGCCAGTTCCAGAGTTCAAGAGGCAGCGCAGCAAAGGCGCGCAGTAAATCCAGCGTCGCCTGACCCAATCGCCCTACCCGCAGCAGCGCCACGCCCGCGCCAATGAGCAGGCCAATCGGCGCAGCTTTCCAGCCTGACAGCGGCGAGCGAGCCAAAATCCACCCCAGCCACATCCCGGCAATGGCCAGAGGAAACATCAACCAGGCTTCCAACTCGCGCACTAAATCCGCCAGCCCCAAAGCCACGCTGAGTAGCGCTATCAAAAGCGCTCCGGGCCAGAGAAGCGCGCGAAAATCTATTTTGTTGCGTAGAGCAGCCAGACGTTTTTTCATAAAGCAGCGTTTTGGGAAACAAGCAACGGTTCAACGCAAAATTGAGCGGTAAATGCAAGGAGTAGGTCGGGTTGAGGCGCAAAACCCGACAATTTTAGTTAATTGTGTTGGGTTTCATTCTTCAACCCAATCTACTCCTTGGTTGAGCAAGGCCGGTGTGATGACATAATGCGCCACATCCAGAGCGGAAAGGTGAGCCAGCGTTTTGGCAAGAGAAGCGCTGCCGCCAAAGGAAAGGGGGTCCAGCAAGAGTATGGTGGGAGCAATACCCCTACGCAAAAGCGGGAGCAAGGCTTCTATCCATTCGCTTTGCGGCGTCGGAGTGATGATGATCAGGCTGGCCTGTTGTCCAAAGCCGGGTCTGGTTCTACCGAGTAAATCCCCCAGCGAGCGCGGGCCGGGTTTGACCATTGCCAGGGCGCGTAAAATTTGCCAGCGCTGGGCCTCTCCTTCCTGCGGAGGCAGCCAGACCGTCTCTTGCCCGTGCGTCACCAGGCCCACCGCTTTATTGTTACGCAAGCCACGCTCGGCCAGCGAGGCGGCCAGAATAACGCTGTGTTCTTCAGTGGATGTATCCCCGTGGCCCACCTGCGCCATTTGATCCATATCCAGGAAAATCCACCAGTCGCCGGCAGGCGTATTGTCAAAGAGGCGCACGTAAAAATCGTTGCGGCGGGCCGAGGTGGGCCAGTGGATACGGCGCAGGCTGTCGCCGGGAGCGTAATCTCGCACGCCGGACGCGCTAACCGTTGGCTCCGGCGCGTTGGCTTTGGGGCGGCCCGTCCCGGCTCGCCCGCCCGGAGCCACTTTGATGGCGGGCAGATGAACAATACGCGGAGTGATGATCATGGTGGTTGTTTCGGGATAGAATTGGGTGACGGTATAAAGGCCCAGCGGATCGCCGGTACGCAGACGCGTTGGACCCAGCGTAAACAGCCCTCGTTTCTGACAAATTGCGTTGCTGCGCCAATGAATGCTGTGCTGGGCGTCTACATTGACAACCTGATTGAAGTGGTAGTCAGGCATGGTGGTCTCGTCGGTAAGTTCAACCCACACGCCCCGCGCCCAGCCCCGGTTGGATAAGATGAAGCTTTCCTCCAAAGTATCGCCAACCTGCGCCCAGACAGAACGAACTTGCCGCTCCAGGCGCAGCGTCCGCTGTAGTGAACGCGCCCAAAGCGCGCTCGACAGCCAGGCGCCGCCCAAGCCCACCAGCAAGGCCAACCAGCCTTTGTAGGGCGCAAGCAGTTGCAAAATCACCAGCGCGCCAAACGCAAGCGGCAGTAAGCGACTGTTGAATTTTATCTTTTTGGGTGGGGAAAGCCTCATGCAATAAGTATAGCGCAAAGAGAAAAATTTGCGAATTGCACTTTCTACGGCATCCGGGTAAAGCAATGGAGTTTTTTTTTATGTCATGGTATACTTCTGTATGAAGATTTTAGAAAATTTATAACTTCCCAGAAAGGATTTCCCAATGAAACACTTTATCAACCTTGTAGACCTTTCCACCGATGACATCTGGACTGTACTAAATAAAGCTACCGAACTGAAAAAGGAATGGCAGGCCGGTGGCAACAAGCCCATCTTAAAAGGCAAAATCCTGGCGATGGTCTTTCAAAAACCTTCGCTGCGAACCCGCGTTTCCTTTGATGTGGGAATGCTGCATCTGGGAGGCAACGCCCTGTACCTTTCCCCGGCTGAAATTGGACTGGGCGGCAGAGAATCCGTACCTGATGTAGCTCGCGTTTTATCCGGCTATGTTGACGGCATTATGGCGCGCACCTTTTCTCACACGCACATGGCGCAACTGGCCGAATACGCCAGTGTGCCGGTCATCAACGGCTTGAGCGACTTCAATCACCCTTGTCAGGCAATGGGCGATTTTCTGACCATTCTGGAATACAAAGAATCGCTGGACGGGCTAAAACTCACTTTTGTTGGCGATGGCAACAACGTGGCGCGTTCATTGATGTTCGTTTCGGCTAAATTGGGCGTTGATTTCACCATTGCCACCCCGCCCGGCTATGAAATGGAAGAAAAATACGTGGCGATAGCGCAAAAGGCCGCCGCCGAAAGTGGCGCAAGCCTGGAATTTCTGAATGACCCCATTACCGCCGTAACAAATTCCGACGTTATCTACACCGACGTATGGACCAGTATGGGGCAAGAAGAAGAAAGCAAAAAACGATTGGCCGTCTTCCCCCCGTATCAAATAAACGATGAACTAGTAGCCCACGCCAAGGCAGACGCCATTGTCATGCACTGTCTCCCCGCCCATCGCGGCGAAGAGATCACCGATTCCGCAGCCGATGGGCCGCAATCGGTTCTGTTCCCCCAGGCCGCCAATCGGCTGCACGCGCAAAAGGGAATTTTGGCGTTATTAATGAATAATGAATAACGAACAGTGAACAATTTTTCACTATTCATTATTCACTTTTCACTGCTTTTTTGGAGGTAACTTATGGCCGGTAAACGCAAAGTGTATGATGAATCAATGCGGATGGCTGCCAATTCCAGTTGGGATAGAGACTGGGGCAACGCGCTAAAAGCCTATCGCGCCGCCCTGCAAGAATTTCCTGATGATACCGACGCTGTGATAGGCTTAGCGACAGCTTATACTGAATTGAAACAGTACGAATCGGCTATCAGAGCGTTGCAAAAAGTATTGAAATCTGATCCATCCAATCAAAAAGCCCTGCACAAAATGGGGGAAACCCTGGCCGCTATGGGGCGATTGGAAGATGCTGCCAAAACCTACCTCTACGCCGGTAATTTGCAAGCCAAAGCGAATAATCTTCAAAATGCTGTAGAAAGTTGGGACAAAGCCGTTTCAGCCAACCCGAACCAGCTTCAAGCCAGAAACAACCTGGCGCAAGCTTATGTCAAGCAGCGACAATTAGACCGGGCCGTACCGGAACTGGTCGCCCTGGCAGCCCTCTATCAAGATCGCGGCGATGACGGCAAGGCGGGCCAATATCTTAAGGGAGCCTTGCGCCTGATGCCAAACGATCAACTTGTCCAGGCCGCTCTGCGCGCTCTGGAAAATGGCGTTTCTATTCGTACTGCGCAACAGGAAAAGGCTCCCCTTCCCATTGTTGAAGATTCCATCGCTGAATCGCCCATCAAGGTCATTGAAGAAGCCCCCTACAGTTCCAGCGATGAAGAAATGTGGCTGCTTGACCTTGAAGCCGATGAAGAAGAACAATCGCCCGCCAACCCGCGTGAAAAAATCCAGCAACTGGCTATGGAAGAGATGGCAAACACCCTGTTTGACGATGCCGCCGAATACACCTCGCTGTCGGTAGATAAATCAGAAATTGATCTTCTCATTGGACAGGCTATTGACCAGCAAACCAGAGGCAACACCACCCAAGCCATTGCAGCCTACAAAGACATCATCCAGGCCGGATTTGATCGCCCTGCCGCTTATTTTGTATTGGGTACACTCTATATGCAAGACGCTCAGTACAATAAAGCAATAACGTATCTTCAGCAGGCAAGCCAGGAAGACTCTTACGCGCTTGGCGTACACTTTGCCTTGGGTGAATGTCTTAAAGGTCAAAACAAGAACAGTCAGGCGCTAAAGCACTTCATTGAGGCGCTCAGGGCAATGGATCTAAAGAATGCGCATCAGGATAACACGCATGAGTTCAATCAACTTTATGAAACCTACGCCGCTGTCAGAGATGATACAAAAACAGCAGCTTTTATTGATGCCATAATAAATTTCTTGTCTAGCAGGAACTACGAAAGGAAGATTGCCGAAGTCAGGCGAAGTCTCAGCGATGGCAACGGCGCTTTTATAAACTCGCTGATAGAATTTATTGAAGCAAAAAATACAGATGCCATCTTGATGGCAATGGCCAACACCAACGAATACATGCGGCAAAACCTGTTTCTGACGGCCGTAGAGGCGTGTTATCTGGCTATCCAACAGTCGCCTTCCTATTTGCCGCTGCATATACGTCTGGCCGAAATCTATATGAAACAGGAAATGATAGACAAGAGTATTCAAAAATATCTGGTCGTAGCCGAAGTCTACAACACGCGCGACAACCTTGAGCAAGTCACTTCAATCTATCAACGCATCCTGAAAGTTGCGCCAATGGACATAACTGTCCGGTCAAAATTGGTTGATATGTACATCAGTCAAAACAATATTGACGCCGCACTGGCAGAGTATCAAGTTCTGGCCGATGCTTATTATCAACTGGCCCAAATCAACAAATCTATAACCAAATACAAAGAAGCTTTCCGCCTGGCGGCCAAATCATCTACGTCCAAACAATGGCAGATTGAAATTCTACGCCGCTTAGGCGATATTTATGAGCAACGGGTTGATTGGGTCAACGCTGCCGAAGTCTACGAGCGATTGGTACAGCTTTCACCAGAGGATGATAGCGCCTTACTGTCTCTGGTTGACCTGCGCTTCAAATTGGGTGAAACTACCAAGGCCATAGAAACGCTGGACAAGGTCACAGCGCTTTATGAACAGCAAGGCAGACAAGGTGAAATGCTCCAATTCCTGGAAGATATGACCCAATTGCGCCCCAACGAGCTATTCCTGCGTGAAAGGCTGGCCGATTCTTATATCCGGCAAAATATGAACCGGGAAGCCCTAAAACAGTATGATTTCTTAGGTGAAATGCAATTAGACGCCGGCCTAAGAGACGACGCCGCCAGAACAATCCAACGAATTATTGATCTGGGGCCTGATGACCCGGAAGGATACAAACAACTCCTGGCGCAACTGAAAGGAAACATCTAAGCAAAGGATGAAGGATGAAGGCGGAAAGGTGAAAAAGTTTTCATCCCTCCGCCTTCATCCTTCATCCTTCATCCTTTAATCATGTTCCCAGATATTTTTTTCACCCTGTCACGACTAAATTGGAATAGTATAATTGACATCCTGCTGGTTGCGCTGATCTTCTACTGGATGCTGGTGCTGGTTCAAGGCACTAAAGCCGTGCAATTGCTGCGAGGAATATTTTTTCTGGTGGTAGTTGCCGTATCTGCCACCGCCATCTTTGATTTAACCGCTTTTAGATGGTTGATCAACCATTCCCTGCCCGCCCTGCTCATTTCAATTCCGGTAATTTTTCAACCGGAACTGCGTCGGGCGCTGGAAAGGTTAGGGCGCACCGGAATCACACTACCTGGCTCAACGCAGGCGCAGCAGTTAAAACAAACACTGGAAATTGTGTCCTCTGTAGCCCAAATTCTATCCAATCATAAAATTGGGGCATTGATTGTGCTGGAACGAGAAACGGGGCTGGAAGACTACATCGAAACCGGCGTTCGTCTGGATGCGCTCATCTCCAAAGAACTGTTGCTCACTATTTTTCACATCAACACAGCCTTACACGATGGCGCCGTCATCATCAGGCACAATCGCGTTGTAGCAGCCAGTTGTGTCCTGCCGCTCAGTCGCCTGGACACGGGTGAACATATAGGAACCCGTCACCGCGCCGCAATAGGTCTCACCGAAACAACTGACGCCATTGTTGTGGTAGTCTCAGAAGAAAACGGCGCCATCTCTATTGCCCACAACGGAAAACTGATCCGTCATCTGGGCAAAATCAGGCTGCTAAAAATCTTAAATGCTTTTCACCGCGCTCAACTGACAGACAATGAAACAACCTGGTCAAAACTGAAGCAGATGTTAAAGGGAGGCAGGAAGCAGTAGGCAATAAGCAGTAGGCAGCAGGAGATATCCTTACTGCATACTGCCTACTGCTTACTGCCTGACTTATGTCCGGCAAAATACTATCACAGATCAGCACAATATTACTGGCGCTGGGAATGGCCTTTCTGGTGTGGATTGCCGCTGTCAGCGAAGAAGACCCCTTGCAGACCAAGAATATCCAGCCAGATATTCCGCTGCAAGTCACGCCGCCCGCCGAAACCTTGATCATCCGCGATGAAGAGGTTGTCCCGGACACCATTCAGGTCAAAATCCGCGCGCCGCAGTCAGTTTGGCAGACCTTAACCGTCAACAAAGTCAAAGCCAGCATAGACCTGTCGCCCTACTCAGCCGGAACTCATGTTGTACCCATTCAAGTAGAAATTTCAGACCCCCAAGCCATTGTGGAAGAAAGCGCGCCATCGGCAATTACGGTGCAGTTTGACGCGCTGGCGACAAAAGAGATGCCTGTTAGCGTAAAAATTCTCGATGAAGCGCCGCTGGGCTACTTCAATCGCCTGCCTGAAGCCAAACCGGATTCGGTTATGGTAAAAGGATCGGCTGTTGACGTAGAACGAGTAGATCAGGTAGTAGGCAAGGTTCGCATCAACAACAGCAAAGAGACGGTGAAACAAGAAGTACTGCTCATTCCACTGGATGCTGAAGGGGAAGTTGTGCAAAATATTACGCTGGAACCGCCTAACAGCGTGATCGCCATTCCCATCGAGCAACGATTTGGCTACAAAGAAGTTTCGGTAAAAGCCAAGTTGGTGGGGCAACCCGCGCCCGGCTACTGGATAAGCAGCATTTCGGTCAACCCCTCTACTGTCACGCTGGTTGGCGGCCCGACGATTTTGGAAAATGTGTCCGGCTTTATTGACACCTTTGAGGTTGACATTCTGGGCGCTACCGAAGACGTTATCAAGCGCGTTCCCCTTGATCTGCCGCCCGGCTCATCGGTGGTGGCAGACGAAACCGGGAGCGAAAAGACCGACCGCAGCGTACTGGTAACGGTTGGCATATCTGCCCTTGCCGGAGGGCGCACTATGCAAATTGGCGTCACTGCGCAAGGCGTCAGCCAGGCCTTGAAAACAGAGATTTCACCGCAGGTAGTAGAAGTAATTTTATCCGGCTCGCTGCCAACCCTGAACCAATTGAACAAAGACGACATCACCGTCATTGTAGATTTGTTCGGCCTCCCGCCGGGCGAACATCGCTTGCAACTTGAGGTCATCTCGCCGGATGAGGTAGAAGTTGCCAGCCTCATCCCGGATACGGTAGAAGTCACCCTCACGCCAATCACCGGCGAAAAAACGCCTGTCCCCACGCTAAGTCCATCGCCAACCGTCACGGCTACTAACACCTTTACCGCATCAACCGTCATCACCCCAAACGCTGCCTTGAGCGAAACCTTGCTTATTCCATCAACTACGCTAACATCCAACGCAGAACTTACACAAACACAGAAACAGGATTAACTAATGCCCAAACCCGTTGTGGCCCTGGTGGGCCGCCCTAATGTTGGAAAATCAACCCTCTTCAATAGAATAATTGGCCGCCGAATGGCTATTGTAGAAGACCTTCCCGGCACTACCCGCGACAGGCTGTACAGCGAAACCGAGTGGAACGGCCGCCAATTTATGCTGATAGACACCGGCGGCTTTGAACAAAATGAAGACAGCCGTCCCGTTCATACCAGCGATCTGGGGCACACTGCTGGCGTAGAAAGCGGCCTTTTCCTGACCGAAGTCAAAAATCAGGTCGGCATAGCCATTAGCGAAGCCGATGTTATTGTCTTCATTGTTGACGGCACTACCGGCATCACCGACGGTGACGAGCAAGTAGTCAGAGTCTTGCAGCGTTCCGAAAAACCCGTGCTTCTGGTTGTCAACAAGGCCGACAATCAGGCCGTGAAAGACGAAATCTACGAATTCTACGCGCTTGGCTTGGGAGACCCCCATCCGGTTTCTGCCCTGCACGGCTACGGAGCCGCCGACTTGCTGGACATTATTACCGACCTTTTGCCCGACCACCACAAGGAAGAAGAAGCGGATGATGACCGTCTGAAAATTGCCATTGTTGGACGCCCCAACGTAGGTAAATCATCGCTGCTCAACAAACTGCTGGGCTATGAGCGCGTCATTGTTTCCAGCGTCCCCGGCACCACCCGCGACGCCATTGATACCACCATCACCTTCAACAACGAAGAAATTGCGCTAATTGATACCGCCGGTATCCGCCGGCGCGGAAAAATAGAGCCGGGCGTAGAAAAACACAGTTTTCTGCGCGCCATCAAATCTATCCGCCGCGCCGATGTCTGCCTGCTGCTCATTGACGCCACCCAGGACATCTCCGCGCAAGACGCCCACATTGCCGGATACATCCTTGAAGAGTACAAAAGCGTTATTCTTGTGGTCAACAAATGGGATTTGATAGAAAAAGATTCCTACACCTTCAACCAGTACGCCGAGCAAATTCGCAAAGACCTGAAATTTTTAGACTACGTACCCGCCCTCTTCACCTCTGCCCTGACCGGACAGCGCGTGCAAAAGGTTCTTTCAATGGCCTTACAGGTACAAGACCAACGTCTGCGCCGTATTTCTACTGGCGAACTCAATCGCCTACTACGCGAAGCCGTCGCCAAGAACCCGCCCAAAGGGAAAAAAGCTTACGCGCTGAGGTTTTTCTACATCACCCAGGCCGCCGTTGACCCGCCAACCTTCATCATCTTTGTCAATAACGCCAGTCTGGTCCACTTTTCCTACCAACGATACCTGGAAAACCAACTTCGCGCCGCCTATCAATTTCTGGGAACCCCGCTAAAACTCATTTTCCGCAGCAGAAAAGAACTTTAACCGGTATCCTCTCCAAATCTGTGGGGTAGTTTCTCTCGTTCCCACGCTCTGCGTTGGAATGAGGAGGGGGAGTGAATAATTACCCTAATTACATCTGGCCAGTATAATGATAGCGAATTACACAGTTCAAGCCGCTGGAAGACAAAGTTTAGGCGCGCCTTTTTTGCTAATGGGATTGCTGGCGCTGCCCATCATCCTCACCTACTCCGAACAGGCGGCGGTCATTTCCGGCAGCGGCGACATTTCAGGTTTAGTTAGCCATCGCGGCGGGGTCTGGTTAACTTGCGCGGTGGGATGGTTGCTAATGGGCGGATACGCCGTCCTGATTGCTCTGCTAGGCTGGGGCGTCGCGCTGCATCTGAATATCTTGACAGAACACTTCTTCAATCTGTCCCTGGATTTACCGCTGCTGGCTACCGTTGGGCACCGGGGTCCTTGAATGGGATTGGCGTAAAGGATAAAAAATCTAACCACGAATAGCACTAATTTACACGAATATAAAAATTAAAAATTCGTGTTATTCGTGGTTAAAAATGTCTTTCCCATTGAACGACCCCAGTGCCGCGCGCTGTTGAGCGTTGACGCTGCTGATCTGATTACAAAAACAACTGTAACTACAAACACAGATGGTACGCAGTAAAACTGATACTACTCAAAGCTGACCGGCACAAAATACGAAACGATTGAGTAACTACAAACACAGATGGTACGCAGTAAAACTGATACACATCATTATGAGGAGAAAAAATGAATCAGGAGCTACAACAACTTGGCAAGCAGGCAAAGGCAGCAACGCGGCAACTGATGAAACTTGCCAGCGATCAGAAAAACCAGGCGCTCAAGTTTATCGCCGAGACAATTATGGAACGAGAACCCAATATTCTGGCCGCCAATGACCGCGATTTGGAAGCCGGCGAAAAAATGGGCCTGAGCGAAAGTCTGCTGGATCGCCTGAAACTCAGCCCGCAACGACTGGAGGGCATTGCCAACGATGTACTGAAAGTGGCCCAACTTCCCGACCCGGTGGGCGAAGAGTTTGAAAGCCGCGTGCTGGGCAACGGCCTGCGCATTAGCAAGCGACGTATCCCCATCGGCGTAATCGGCGTAATTTACGAAAGCCGCCCCAACGTGACGGTAGATATTGCCGCGTTAAGTTTAAAAAGCGGCAACGCAGCCATTTTACGCGGGGGAAAAGAAGCGCTGCACACCAATCGCGCTTTTGCCAAAGCGGTGATGGACGGCTGCGTACAGGCCGGGCTGCCGGAACACACTATGCAGTTGATACAATCTACTGACCGCAGCCTGGTGAAAGAAATGCTTCAAGCCAACCAGTACATTGATATGATCATCCCCCGGGGCGGCCCGGCATTGCAAAAATTTGCCATAGACAACGCCACAATGCCCGTTATCACCGGCGGGGTGGGCATTTGTCACATTTACGTAGACGCCAAAGCCGACCCGGACAAAGTATCGCCCATTGTGGTGAACGCCAAAGTGCAGCGTCCCAGCGTGTGCAACGCAATGGACACTCTGCTGGTGCATCAAAGCGTGGCCAAGTTCATTCTGCCACAGGTTGCCCGCGCGCTGGCGGAATATCAGGTTGAACTGCGCTGCGAACCCCGCGCCTACAAAATTCTGCGCGGCTTTCCCGACGCGATAGAGGCCGGAGTGGATGATTTTGACACCGAATTTCTTTCGCTGAAAGCAGCGGTGAAAGTGGTAGATAATCTGGATGAAACGCTGGATCACATCTACGAACACAGCACCAAACACTCAGAAGCCATCATCACCGAAGACTACTCTGCCGCAATGCGCTTTGTGAACGAACTGGACTCTTCGGCGGTTTTTGTAAACGCCAGCACCCGCTTCAACGACGGCGGACAGTTTGGGATGGGCGCCGAAGTTGCCATTAGCACCCAACGCCTGCACGCTCGCGGGCCAATGGGACTATACGAACTGACTACTTATAAGTGGGTAGTGCTGGGGAACGGGCAAATCAGAATATGACCGCCGACGGCAGACAGTAGACCGCCGTAAAATAATATTTTGGGCTTGTTTCGGCGGTCAGGCACTGAGGTCCTTGAACGGGATTGGCGTAAAGGATAAAAATCTAACCACGAATAGCACTAATTTACACGAATATAAAAATTAAAAATTAGTGAAAATTCGTGTTATTCGTATCTCCTCTGAAGACGATCCCATTGTCAGCGTTGATGATTTCAAAGCGCTGGCGGACGTTTCTCTTTATCTGTCTCTGCACATCCAGCGCTACGGCGGTCATATGGGCTATATTGACATCTTCCCCTTTAGACGCTGGTTAAGTGATGCTATCCCCGCTATTTTTTCCTGACCCCTATTTTTCAACCTGTGCAGTTGCCGCGCAGGGGAGGGATAATGGGGGGACACGCCCCCGGCCCTTCGGGCAGTTATCCGACCTTAACTGCACAGGTCATTATTTTTCGCCAAAAATTTGCCTCAAACCTAAATTGCCCTTATTATTATGATAAGTTACTCTTATTATTACAAGGAGGCAACGCGCGTTGTTGAATAAGTCTAAAAAACGGCTTACGCAGATGACCGCCTGTTCCGGGTGAGCCAGTAAAATGGACCCGGAGGTCCTGGCGCAGGTTCTGCAGCCGTTACAGCAATTACAATCCAGCAATCTCCTGCCGAATTTGTTAGTTGGGCTGGATTCAGTGGATGATGCCGCAGTTTACAAACTCAACGATGAAATGGCAATCATTAGCACCACCGATTTTTTTACGCCGGTGGTAGATGATCCTTATGATTACGGGGCGGTAGCCGCCGCCAATTCAATGAGCGATGTGTATGCAATGGGCGGCGAAGTGCTTTTTGCCCTGAACGTGGCCGGATTTCCCGGCTGGCTGGACACAGCCGTCATTAGCGAAATTCTGCGCGGCGGCGCGGAAAAAGTAATTGAAGCGGGCGCTGCCATTGCCGGGGGACACACCATTCAAGACGAAGAACCCAAATACGGCTTGGCCGTAACCGGGCTGGTGCATCCCCAACGCATTTTCACCAAAAGCGGCGCAAAAGCGGGCGACGCGCTGGTATTGACCAAGGCTCTGGGAACGGGAACAATTAGCACCGCCGTAAAACGCGGCGCAGCCAGCCCGGAACACATCAGCGAAATGGTGGCTTCGATGAAGCGGCTCAATCGCTGGGCGGCAAAAGCGGCTCAGGAGGCGGGCGGCGTAAAAGCCGCTACCGACATCACCGGCTTTGGGTTGCTGGGACACGGTGTAGAAATGGCAACAGCCAGCGGCGCGCAGTTTGTGTTGAGCTACAGCCAGATTCCTTTTTTAAGCGGCGCTGCCGTGTACGGCAAGCAATTTATCTTCCCTGGTGGAACCAGTAACAACAAACTGTACTATGACAAGCAAGTAACATTTAACCCCGACCTTTCTGAAATGCAGCAAATGCTGGTTTGGGACGCGCAAACATCGGGGGGACTGCTGATAGCCGTTCCTCAAGATAACTTGAAGGCATTTCAAGCCGCCTGCGCCACATACAAACAGTCCAATTGGGTCATCGGCTGCGTTCAAGAGGGCGCGGGGATTGTGGTGAACAAATAGTTTGGGGTTTGTAGTTTCGGGTCTCAGGTTTATTCTGTTCCCAAACAAAGCTTGAAAACAAGACAAACCATAAACTTGAAACCTGAAACCCAACACCTGAAACCCAACACCGTAAGGAGTGTGTAGTGCAATCTAAAAAGGGTAGTCTGGGAAAAAATTCCTTTGGCTGTTTTACCGTTGCCCTGCTTAGTGTTGCTTTTATTATTGGCGGGATGGCCGGGGGAATTGTTGGCGGAGGAGTAATCTGGTGGGCAATGTCCTTCAACTCAGACTCTCCCACGCCGGTTGCCTATCTCACTCCCACGCCAACGCTACGCCCCACCGCAACGCCAACCGCTACGCCAGCGCCAACGGCTACGGCCACCCAGGTAATCATTCCAACGCCATCGGTTGAGGATGTTGTCGCGCGCGCGCTGCCTTCGGTGGTGACGGTCATCAATATTCAGGCAGAATACGGATATTTTGGCGCGCAAAACGATAAACGGGTAGTAGGTTCCGGCATTGTGGTAGACAGTAGAGGGTATATTGTCACCAATGCGCACGTTGTAGACGCGCCCCAAAATTTGACGGTCATCCTGTCAAGCGGAGAGGAGTTCCCCGCCGAGTTGGTCGTCTATGAACCCGAGCAGGATATGGCTATGCTGAAGATAGAAGCCGATAACCTGCGCAGCGCCGTCTGGGGAAATTCTGAGCAAGTGAGATTGGGGCAACAGGTGATGGCCGTAGGCAGCGCGCTGGGCGATTTTCCAAATTCTGTTACAATGGGGATTGTTAGCGGCTTGAATCGCGCGCTGGCCCTGGATGAGGTGGTAGTTTACGGTCTCATTCAAACGGACGCCGCTATCAATCAAGGTAATTCCGGCGGCCCATTGATCAACCTGCGCGGTGAAGTAATTGGCATTAACACCTTTATCATCCGTGAAGACCACGAACAAGGCGTAGCGCAGGGCATTGGCTTTGCTATCCCCGCCAGTTCCGTCAAAATGTTAAGCAGCGCCTGGATAAACCAGGCCCTCGATCAACTACAGGCAAGCGGGCCAAGTGATACTCAAGGTGAACTCCCCCGCCCGCTGCCTGCTTCCCAACCTTCTGATACACAATAAAAATCGGTAGACGGTAGGGCGGTAGACAGTAGAAGGGGGATTTTCCCCTTCTACTGTTTACCGTCTACCGTCTACCGATTCAGTCTTTTTACGCCGATTTTCCCCCTAATTGTCTATGCAGCACATCAATCAACGTAGTTGCGCTGAAGGGCTTGGTCAGGAAATCGCTGGCGCCCATCTCTTTAGCGCGGGCAGCATCTCTATGCTGTCCCATTGCCGTCAACATAATAACGGGGATATGCCGAAGGTTGGCATCGGATTTTACCCTGCGCAACACCTCAAAGCCATCCATATCCGGCAAAGAAATGTCGCAGGTAATGACATCTGGCCTGGTATCGGAGTTTTGCAGCACTTCTAAAGCGTATTTGCCACTGTCGCTGCCAATAACGCTAAAACCGGCCATTTCCAGGATACGCTGAATGAGTCGCAGCATATGAATTTCGTCATCAATGACCAATACAGTGAATTGGCTCATAAGACGGCAGCCCTCTCAGCAGACTTTTAATCGCTGTTTTGAGCTTCGGCAACGCTGTCGAATATTTGAAAAACGCGATCAAACATGGTCAATTCAAATAGAAGCCTGGCCTGCGATTGCGGCGCGGCTAAACGCAAGTTTTGCGCATCGCCGCCAAATGTCTTCAATCCGGAAACCAGAGCCGCCAATCCCGAACTGTCTATGAATGGCACGCCAGACAGATCAATAATAACACGTTTTGCGCTTTTATCCGACAAATCTCTGAAAGTTTGCTTGGCATCTTCCGCAGAACGAGCGTTAAGCGCGCCATTTAGCTTTACCAGATAGGTATCTGACCCTAAACTGTTATATGAAATCTCCATAATTTCTCTTTGAGATCCTCCTTAACCTTGGATTTGATTTTCCCTATTATACACTACCTCTATCAGTTTACCAGAATTGATGGTGGCGCTTAGGTTGGCAGGTATTTTAGTAATTTCCAGTGATTGCCTTGCTGTGCGTCAGCTTCGTACTCGGCAATATCCATAATTTGACGCACAATATGCAATCCATATCCTCCCTCCGCCGGATCCATCGGGTCAGAAATGGGCGGGGGGACGGCATTAGGGTTGAAGCTATTGCCCTGATCATAAATATCTATTTGAATACTCAGATTGGTCAACACAATCCGCCCGGAAATATCCCCCGTTTCACCTGCATAAGCGTGTTTTATAATATTTGTGCATATTTCCGAAACCGCCAATTCTACCAGATAAACAAAATCGTCGCCTTTTGAATCAGGGGGCAAGCCATTCAATGAACGGCAGGCGCTTGTCACCTGACGAGACACATCGGCCAGGTAAGTTGTATCCGCCCGGTATCTGAAGGGGATTGTCTTTAGAATTTTACTCTCTCTCATTCTTTCAGACCGAGGTTCTTCTAATGTGCATTTTACAACCGCCAAAGTCATATCATCACCGGGAGCTTCCATTTGCTGAAAATTCGCCAACTCTTTTAAGATGAACTGTTTCAGTATACCGGGCGATTTGTCGGCGTGCTGATGAATGAGTCTCTGGATGCGCTCTATCCCAAAGCGCTCACCGGTTGGGCTTCCGGCCTCAGAAACGCCGTCGCTATACAGAGCCAGGGTATCTTCCGGCGAAAGGTGAATGTATTGCGTAGTCTTTGATTCGTAGCCAAAAATCCCTATAGGCAATGACGTAGCTTTCAATAGGCGAGAGGTATTTGACTTGGCGTGATAAATAATTCCGGGCACATGTCCGGCGTTAGCGTACATCAACGCGCCATTTTTTTTATCAAAGGTAACAACAATAGCCGTAATAAATAATTCAGCCTGCCACAAGTCTTGCCACAGAACTTCGTTGACTTTTTTCAGAATGATATGGGGTTCCTGGCTGCGCAGCGCTTCTATTTTCAACAAGGTGCGCGCCATCGAAGTGAACATAGCCGCCGGAATCCCTTTCCCGGCCACATCGCCTACTATTACCGTTAAATGTTCCTCGTCCGGGCTGATAAAATCATAAAAATCCCCCCCCACCTCAAAAGCCGGCTGGCTGCTAACATCTATGGTCAATCCGCGAAATTCAGGGATTGTTTTGAGCAAGAGACTTTCCTGAATTTCAGCGGCAATCTCCAGTTCCCGCTGGACTCGCTCCTGAACAATCAATTCTTGATACAATCTAAAACTATCAATAATTGCCCTGATCTGTTCCGAGACAGCCGTGATAAGTTTGACATCTCCGGCTGTAAAATCGCGATCTCTGTTATTGACCAGTCCCAAAACAGCAGGTGTTTGATCACCGGTGGTGATAGAAATGCCAATAAAATTCAAGACGTAAGAAGGAGTTTGAGGCCAAAATTCTCGTAAGCCGTCCTGCTTATTGAATAGAATGGCCTGCTTTTGTTTTGCTAATCTATGCAAAAAAGCCTCTTGACAAATCAGTTCAGACAACCACTCCGGGCCAAGCGTTACGCACTCCAGACTATCATTGTATGTAAACAAGATAAATCCCGTTTCTACCTTGATCACATTGCTCACTTTTGATAAAATTGAATTTAGCGCGTCGCCCAGGTTGGAATTTTCAGCCAGCGTGTGGGTAATTTTATAAACCAGTTCTAATTGGTCCCAAGCGGCAATCAGTTCGTCCGTCATGCCTTGAAGCGCCTCTTCACTATCCAGATATTCAAGAAACGTATCGGCAGCCCAGGCCAGCATAGGCAACTGCTCTAATGTAGAATTTTCAGAGAGCAAATGCCCTTTTAGCTCACCGTGCATTTTTAAAGGCGTGATAATTGCCCTGGCCTGCGGTAAAATTTCTACCTGACCGGCAGCGGAAACGCCAATTATATTCTGAGCAACCGCATCTACGCCATTGTAAGCTTTGATGACTTCACCGTAAGGCGACAGCAAAGCCAGCTCACCGCCGGTAGCCTGATGCCACCGTTGAGCCAGATTGTCAAAAATGACTGTTTTCTGTTGCAGTACCGCTTTAATCTTTTGCATCTGGTTGATCAAAAGCCTAAATTTCAGCCAATTCCTGAAGCGCCCGACTATCCAAAACATCAATTCGCTTGCGCCCAATGCTAATTATGCCAGTAGACTTGAATTCGTTCCAGATAGGCGTGGCAAAAATATTATCGGAGGAAATTGTATCTGGGTTACTCAAATTCAACAAATCAATTTTTAAATTTGCATTGCTATTG
>DUEH01000028.1 GCA_011192195.1 Chloroflexota bacterium
AATATTTACAGACAAATTTAGATAAATAGTATAGAATTAAATAGTTGGCACTGGGGTCATTGAATGGGATTGGCGTAAAGGATAAAAAATCTAACCACGAATAGCGCTAATTTACACGAATATAAAAATTAAAAATTAGTGAAAATTCGTGTTATTCGCGGTTAAAAATGTCTTTCCCATTGAACGACCCCAGTGCCAAATAGTTACTTTTGACGATAACACAATTCTTGATTACAAGGTGGTACTTTAATGAACATTAAGCATATTGCGCTTTACACAGGCGCGCCTCTGGTTGCTCTGGGGACGCGCCTGCTCTTTGATAACCTCTTCACTAATGGAACGCTAAGCTTATTAGCCTTTGTAATATTCCTGAGCGGCGTACTGCTGGTCCGTTTTGAGGACTTTCCTCAAGGAAAAATTTACCTGGCGCAGCTAGAAACCGGATTACTAAAAAAACGACGCGCGGCCTTTGCGCCTGTTCCACGCAATTACACCCAGAGCCACGATGGGCGTCAGCCCGGGTAAGCAGGGCAAGGAGGGTGATTGTGATTCCTCTTGCGCCTCACTACTTGAACTGTCCGATTGCGGCGTTGCCCCGGAGTCAGGCTCGGCCTCTGCGCCATCTGACCCGGAATCCGGTTGCGGAGCGGCTTCTACCTGAGCGTCCGCTATCGGCGGCAGCCCCAGACTGTCTCGCCAGGCGTTATCAAGTTCCCTGGTGTCAACGCCAAGCGCCTCCTCCAGCGCATCATCGTATAAACTCCCTTCTGAAAAAATATCCAGTAAATGCGCCATTGCCTCTGTACCGTAGGTATCAATGATAAACTTCACTACAGCGCCGCTTTCGCCGTAGGCCAGGTTGGCCGCGTTAGAATCGGCGGGAAAACTGCTGGATAGCGTTTGCAGAGTCATCAGCGATCCTGAATCAACCGCCGCCTCAAATGAATGGCGAAACTGGCTATCGAGCCGTTCCGGGTCTTCATTATAAACAGCAAGTCCCTCATCCAACCAGCGCGGTAAGTCGCCGTAAGGGTTATCGGTGGCTTGATGAATAACCAGATGAGTGAGTTCGTGCGTGGTGGCCTTCAAGCCCCAATCCAGATTGCCGGGCGATACCCCCATCACCACTACGCCATAATCGGTAAAGGCTTGACCCCCGGTCCACTCCTGCGCCCCCACCGAAATAGCGTCCAGTAAATCATTGTGACTGCCATAGATAAAAATCTTTAGCGAATCCTCCAGCGCTACGCCCACATTCTTTTCCAGTTGATCCAGCGCCCGATTAGCCTGATCAAAGAGTTCCTGCCCAAATTCATCATCTCCCTTGTACCAATACAGCGTAATACGGTCATTACTCAAGGTCTTGAAGGGGTAACGATTGTCCAGATACAGGTACGTTTGACGCTCGGTTTTCAAGGTATCGTCATTGGCATCGGTGAGTTTCCACCAATATTCCAGTTCGGTACCGGGAGGGAAGTAAGTAGAGGTCTGATCCTGAATGTATTCAGCTTCAACCGTCATCCCCGGCTCAAAATCAACCACATTACGGCTGGTCGCCTTTTGACTCACCACGCGATAGAAAAACTCGACCTGGGTAATTTCATCGGGACCTTCTGCGCTCAAACGAGCAGTGATGTGGTCTCTAAATTCGCTTTCGATGGACTGCTCCAAAACTTGCAGCCCGTTTTGAGCAGTCACCATAACGCCCAGTCCCAGTAACATCCCCAACACCAGCGCAAAGCTGTAGATTTTTTTCTGCATAACAATCTTTCCTGTTTTGGAAACTAGAGATCATTAGTTGAAGTCATTCAACCAATTTACCAGAATCAGGCAAGTCCTCTACAGCCGTGTTGACCCATTTATCGCCTTCTTCAATCAACATCACCGGAATATCCTCTTTGACAGGGTATTTGCGTCCACAATCTGCTTCCTGACACGCCAGCCATGTGCCATCTTTCACCAATTCCAGGCGTCCGGGGTCATCACCCGGTTTTCTGGTGTCACCGCTGACGCAGTAGGGGCAGCGCAAGATTACAAGCAGGTCTTCAGATACAGCCATTTTTATGTCTCCTTTTCAAAGTTCAGATTAGAATTGGGTGTGTTAAAACGAATTGGAGGAAGGGGGGAGATGGGGGGATACCCCCAAGCCCCCCTGCCTGCGGCGCTTTTTCTTTTACCCATTTCAATAACGCTTAAAAAGAAAGTATAGCATAACGCGGTTCAGCCGCAAACAGAATGGCAATTCTAGAATGCGTTTCAGTTTTGAAATTCGCCCTCAAATTTGCCTAATCATAGTGAGCCGTGTTAAAATCTTCCGCTGGTAAATTAAACCCATTACACACACCTTTGGATAGAATGGCTCTGTGCCCAAGATGTCGGGTAGTCATTTTTAGGAAAAAGGTGGAGGAAAAACGGAGGAAAAATGGCAAGACAGAAGCACGTTACCCGTATGAAGTCCCTGCTTGAATCCGGCGTCCACTTTGGACACCGCACCCCCCGCTGGAACCCGAAGATGAGACAATACATCTTTACCCAGCGAAACGGCATCCACATTATTGATCTGCAGCAAACCATTCGCTTCATTGACAAAGCCTACCATCTGGTTGTAGAAACCGTGGCCAATGGCGGCGTTATTCTCTTTGTGGGAACCAAGCGACAGGCTCAAGATAGCGTTCAGGAAGAAGCCATCCGCTGCGGTATGCCCTACGTTAACCAGCGCTGGCTGGGCGGCACGCTGACCAACTGGCGCACCATCAAAGAACGTATTGACTATCTGCTCAAACTGGAAAAACAGCAAGCGCGCGGCGAATTTACGCGTTTGGTCAAAAAAGAAGCCCTGTCCAAAGAAAAAGAAATTGCCCGCCTAAACAAACGACTGGGCGGCCTGAAAGAAATGACTCGCCTGCCCAACCTGCTCTTCATCACCGACATACGCCGTGAGGACATTGCGGTAAAAGAGGCCAACGTCTTGGGCATCCCCATCCTGGCAATGGTTGATACCAACTGCAACCCCGACCCAATTGAGTACATCATCCCCTCTAACGACGATGCCATTCGGGCGCTTCGCCTGATCACCAGTAAAATGGCCGATGCCGTTCTGGAAGGAAAAGCAATTCTGGAAGCGGGCGAAGCCGAAGTGGATGAAGCTGAAGCAGCCGGCGACGAGGATATAAGCCGCTATCTTGGTCCCAGCACAATGGCCAAACTAAAAGCCGCTGAAGAAGCAGAGGCCAGCGCAGCAGCAAGCAAAAGCGTTGATGAAGCAGTAGAAGCCCTGACAGAAGAAAAAGAAACCAACCCGGCAACCCCGGCAGAAGAAAAAGAATAGGAGGCGTTGCATGGCTGTTAGCATCGCAATGATCAAAGAACTAAGAGAAGTTACCGGCGCGGGCATTCTGGATTCCAAAAAGGCATTGGAAGCCGCTGATGGCAATCTTGATAAAGCCATAGAACTTTTAAGAGAAAAAGGACTGGCCAAAGCCGCTAAAAAAGCCAGTAGAGAAACCAACGAAGGACAAATAGCCCTACTGGTTAAAGAAAATGGCGCCAGCCTGGTAGAAGTAAACTGTGAAACCGACTTTGTTGCCCGAACAGATAATTTCCAGGCCTTTGTAAATTCAATGACCGAGCATGTCTTTGACAACCCTCAGTTAGCCAGTCTGGACGATTTATTGGCATCCGAACACAAAGCGTTTGCGGGCCAAGCTGTTTCTGACGTTATTCAGGAACACATCAGCAAACTGGGCGAAAATATTGTTGTCAAACGATTTGAGCGCTACACAATAGAAGGCTCAAGTATGATCGAAGGGTATCTCCATCCGGGCGGACGTATTGGCGTACTGGTAGAAGTAAACGTTGCCGATGCCGCCAATCAGGGTGATGCTCTAAGCGAACTATCTCACGATCTGGCGCTGCAAATTGCTGCTGTTCGCCCACAGTACCTGAGCCGTCAGGACGTTCCCGCCGAAATAGTAGCCAAAGAACGCGAAATTTTTATGGCTCAACTGGCCGAAGACAAAAAACCCGATAACATCAAAGAAAAAATCGTCGAAGGCAAAATCAGAAAATTCTTTGAAGAAATTTGTTTGCTGGAACAACCCTTTGTTAAAGACGATAAAATGAACGTCGAGCAATTGCTCAAGCAAAAGAGCAAAGCGCCAGGGTCGCCGGTAACAATCAAGCGGTTTACCCGCTTTGAGCTAGGAGATAGCTAGAAAACAAAAGCCAGAGACAAAAAAGTCTCTGGCTTTTTTATAGGTGGGTAAATTACGAGGGAGTTTTCATTAGCCTGACGCCTCACCACAGCGGATGAAAATTGTTCGTAGTGAGCCTCGTAGCGACAGCGAAGTGGCGTGTCACAACGGTACTTCGCAAGCTACGTACCTCACTACAAACATTCTATTTTCGGAGGAGACTATGAGCAAACCAAAATACAATCGAATCCTGTTGAAATTGGGGGGCGAAGCCCTGTCAACCCCGGAAGGCTCTGGCATAGACCCTACAGAAGCGGATATTTTGGTCGACAAAGTAAAACTGATCAGAGATCTGGACGTTCAAGTGGCCATTGTTATTGGCGCCGGCAACTTGTGGCGCGGAATGTCCGACGGCGCAGCGCACGGCATGGAACGCGCCACCGCCGACCATATGGGGATGCTGGCCACTGTTATGAACTCCTTGGCGCTGGCCGATGCGCTGGGAAGGCGCGGCATTGACACCCGCGTACAAACGGCCATTGACATGAAAGCTGTTGCTGAACCGTATATTCGAGGTCGGGCCATCCGCCATATGGAAAAAGGCCGCGTAGTCATCCTGGGCGCAGGCACCGGCAACCCCTACTTCACCACCGACACCGCCGCCGCCCTGCGCTCAATGGAGATTGACGCAGAAGTCCTCATCAAAGCCACCAAAGTTGACGGCGTTTACGACAGTGACCCCAACACAAACCCCAACGCCCGGCGTTTTGAGCAGCTCACTTACATAGAAGCCCTGAATCTGGGCGTAAAAGTCCTGGATAGCACCGCCCTTAGCCTCTGTATGGACAACACAATGCCCATCATTGTCTTGAATTTATGGCATAATGACAGCATCAGAAAAGCAGTAATGGGTCAAAAAGTAGGAACTCTTATCTGCCCATAATTCGATTTTGTGCTACAATACGCTCCAATCGCAATCTTAAATTCAGGAGGGCTATCATGATCAACGATGTTTTGAATGAAACGCGCGTAGAAATGCAAAAGTCACTGGAATCGCTGAGTAACGATCTGTCCGGCATTAGAACAGGACGCGCTTCGGCCTCTTTGGTTGAAAAAATCCGGGTGAATTATTATGATATGCCAACCCCAATGCAGCAACTGGCCCTGATTTCGGTACCTGAAGCCCAGCTTATCACCATTCGCCCGTATGACCCCAGCGCCATCAAAAATATCGAACGCGCTATCCTGCAATCTGATCTGGGCATAACCCCCAACAACGACGGCAAACTCATTCGCTTGCAAATCCCCTCCCTTACAGAAGAGCGGCGCAAAACTCTGGCCAAACAAGTTCACGCTCGCGTAGAAGACGCCCGCGTGTCCATCAGAAACCATCGTAGGGATGGGCTGGAATACCTGCGTGAACTGGAAAAAGAAAAAGAGATTGCCGAGGATGATTTTTATAACGGCAAAGACAAACTGCAAGACCTGACCAACGAATCTATCAAAAAAGCGGATGGAATAGGCAAAACTAAAGAAGAAGAGATTATGTCAATCTAAGGGCATTTACTTATGGCTGGAAATATTGAGGCTGCAAAAAAGTCAGATATTGATAAGTGGCCGCCTTTAGAAAAAACGCCCTATCACGTTGGCATCATTATGGATGGTAATGGACGGTGGGCCAAATCAAAAAGACTACCGCGCGCTGCGGGGCACAAACAGGGCGCTGAAAACCTGCGTCAAATTCTGGAAAGTTCCGTAGATTTTGGGATAAAAATCCTGACCATCTACGCATTCTCTACGGAAAACTGGAATCGCCCTAAAGCCGAAGTGCGCGGATTGATGAACTTGTTTGACTACTATTTTGGCCGCGAACTCAATGAACTCCATAAAAACGGCGTTCAACTTCGGCACATAGGGCAGATGGCGGGTATTAAGCCCGGTATGCAAGATAAAATTCGTCGGGCGGTAGAAGAAACCAGGAACAATCAGAGATTGATCTTGAACGTAGCCTTCAACTACGGCGGTCGCGCCGAAATTGTCAACGCCGTTCGCGCTATCATCAAAGATGGCGTATTGCCAGAGCAAGTCACCGATGACCTGATCAGCCAATATCTTTACACCGGCGGATTACCCGACCCGGATTTGATCATTCGCACCAGCGGAGAATTTCGCATCAGTAATTTTCTGATCTGGCAAAGCGCTTACGCCGAATATTATATCACCCCCACCTACTGGCCCAATTTTAACAAAGATGCGCTCTACAAAGCGCTGAAAGCCTACAGTGAGCGCAATCGAAGATATGGCCGGGTAGACCAAGATTAGCAGCAAAACAAAACAACAAAAAAACGCGCCATAAGGCGCGTTTTTTTGTTGTTCAACAAGTTTTACATTCTATCTTTAGTTTTACATTCTATCTTTAGATGATAAAAGTCAACCCAAACATAGCCACAAGCATAATCAACGTGATGACAAGCATAGTCCGCATATCCGTGTAAACGTAATGATAATTGTCAATGTAAGCATCTGCGCCATTACCATCTACCCTGACAATATCCTCTACAGCGGCTTCTGCAACAGGCGCAACGCTGGCTTCGGCAACAGGCGCAACGCTGACTACCGGAGCAGGTTGAGTTGCTTTTGATGTTTTTCTTGCTTTACGTGATCGTTTAGCCATAATCTCCTCCAGATTTGACCCGATTGTACTTGACAATGGGGCAATCGGCAAACAGTAGAACGGTAGACAGTAGACGGGGGAAACCCCTGTCTACCGTCTATCGTTCTTACCGTCTACTATAATTTTTGGCGTAGTATTCTTTGTAAGCGGCGCCCGATTTAATTTTGCGCCACCAGTCTTCATTGTCTACGTACCACTTCACTGTTGCATCAATGGCGGCGGCAAAGTCATAACGATTTTCCCACTCCAGCGCGCCGGCTTTACTTACATCTATGGCGTAGCGACGGTCATGACCGGGGCGATCAGTCACCGGCTGGAGCAAACTTTCGGGCTTGCCCAGCAGAGCCAAAATTGATTGAGCCATTGTCAAGTTGGTTGTTTCCTCTCCGGTTCCCAGATTGTAGATTTCGCCAACCTGGCCCTTGCGTAATACCATATCAATTCCGGCGCAGTGATCCTGCACGTGCTGGTAGTCGCGCATCTGTGAGCCATCGCCGTAGATAGGCAGCGCTTTGTTGTCAATGGCGTTGGTGACAAAGAGGGGAACAACTTTTTCAGGGTACTGGTAAGGGCCGATGTTGTTGCTGCCGCGCGTGATTGTCACCGGCAAATCAAAGCTGGTGAAGTAAGAGAGGCAGAGTAAATCGCCGCCCGCTTTACTGGCCGAATAGGGGCTGCGCGGTTCCAGATTATCGTTTTCTGTTGAGCGCCCGGTCATCACTTCGCCGTAGACTTCGTCTGTGCTGATCTGATGATAACGTTCTACGCCGAAATTTTTGGCCGCTTCCAACAACACAAAAGTTCCGTAGACATCGGTTTGAATGAAGCTGCCCGGTTCCATCAGAGAACGGTCTACGTGGGTTTCGGCGGCAAAGTTGACAATGGCGTCTATGTTGAATTGGCGCATTGCCTTATCAACTGCTTCTGCGTCGCAAATGTCTCCCTGATAGAACTGATAGCGCAGATCATCGCTCACCGATGCCAGATTTTCCAGGTTTCCGGCGTAGGTCAATTTATCAAAGACCGTCACCGTCACGTCACTGTAGGTGTTCAGCATAAATTGCGTAAAATTAGCGCCAATAAACCCGGCGCCACCGGTAACAAGCAAGTTTTTCATTGGTTATTTTTTCTCCGTAACTGTCACTGACAGAATTTTATCGCCGGCGAAGTCGGGCTGTTGTTCAGGATTGCGGGGCGTTAGAGATTCAACGACATCCTGACCGGAAACAACCTGACCGATGATGGTGAAGCCTTCGTTAAGATGGGGAGTTGGGCCGTAGGTGATGAAGAATTGAGCGCCATTGGTGTTGGGCCCGCTGTTGGCCATAGCCACCATTCCCGCTTCTGAAAAATCGCGTTCAGACGTTACTTCATCACCACAGCGATAGCCCGGCCAGCCAACGCCAATGCCGGTGGGATCGCCGCCCTGCGCCATAAAGTCAGGCAATACGCGATGGAAGGAGCCATTATCATACCATCCTTTTTCCGCCAAAAAAGCAAAACTGTTAGCGTTGACCGGCGCAGTATCAGCAAAGAGGTCAAACACAATATCCCCTTTTTCCGTAGAAACGGTGGCTTGATATTTTTTAGACAAATCCAGAACTTGCTTCGGCGCATCGTATTGATTTTCCATCAGACGAATAATGTTCAAAAACAGGTCAATCCCTTCTTTGTTCATTGGCAATTGCTGCGAGGGGAAGAGATAGCCGTTGACAAAAATGGTGGGCGTGCCGCCCAAACCCGCTTCGGCGGCGGCTTGATAGGCGTCTTCTATTTTTTGAGTGTAGCGCCCTTCGTTCAGCGCCTCCGTGAACTGATCCACATCCAGATTTACCGCTTTGGCGTAGTCAATAAATTTCTTGATCGCCTCTTCTTGAGATAATCCGGCCCACTCGTCAAAGTTGGCGTACAACACCTGATGGTATTCCCAGAAAGCGTCTTGCTCTCCGGCGGCTTCAGCAGCTTCAGAGGCCAGAACGGCTTTGTCATGAATGCTTTTCAAGGGAAAATGGCGATACACAAAACTCATTTCGTCGCCGTATTCTTCTTTTAATTGCTCCAACACGGGAGCAACGCTGGCGCAGGAAGGTCACTGGTAATCGCCGTATTCAATCAGGGTTATTTTTTCTTGATCGCCTTTTTTTTGCCAATCAGCGTCGGACACCGGGGGAACAGCAGCCGGGGGAAGGCTGATCAAGCTTTCAATGGACTCTGCGTGACAGCCTATTGCGCCGGAAGCTGAAGGAAGTTCGCCAGAACCGCTGTTGTCAGCTTCTTTTTCTGTCGCTTTGGTGGGTGATGCCGTAGGCGCTTCTTTGGTAGGCGATGCCGTAGGCTCTTCTTTGGTGGGGTCTGCTGCGGGAGAAGCCTCTGTCACTTGCGCAACGGCTTCGGTAGCTTCAGGCATATTGGCCGTTTCTTGCGTTGAACCACCGCAAGCTGCCAGCGCCAAAAGCAAAATCAAACCAAGGGGAGCAATCAGTTTTTTCACAAGGTAATACCTCCGGGAGATTTACGATTTACGATTTTGGATTGACGATTATTGTCGTTTTCAAACAACGTTTGGAAACAAGAATAAAAAATCGTAAATCGTAAATCCAAAATCGTAAATCAAAGAATTAGGACATTGTACACAGATGAGGGGGATTGACAAATAATGAAAAGATGGAAAGTAGAAATTTGTCATTGGTGAACGACAACCAGCGTGCCGGGAGCGTCCTGCGTAGAAGCCATATAGGTAATGCCTTCCGGCAAGATGGGTTCAGCCCAATTAAAGAGGGATTCGGCATCGGGGAGGGAAAGATTGACGCAACCGTGGCTCATTGGCTGCCCAAAATTATTATGCCAGTACGCGCCATGCAAAGCGTAGCCGCCGTGAAAATACATAGTGTGCGGCACACCGGGCAGGTCGTAGCCAGGGCCGGACATTCGCGTGGCGGTCAATTTCTCATAAATACGAAATTCACCTTGCACTGTGGGCGTATTAGGCAAGCCGGTGCTAACCGTGAAGTTCATCACCGGCGTTGCGCCTTCCCAGGCGACGATTTTCTGGTCGCTCAAGTCAATCTCAATCCATTTTTCGTCTGACGATTCAGGCTGATGCGCCAAAGGGGTTGGCGTGAGCGTAGGCGGGCCAAGAGTTGGCGTTTGCGTTGGCGCAGGGGGGACAGGGGTATTGGCAGGCGTGGGGGTAGCTGTGGCAGTGGGCAGAGGCGTAGACGTGGAAGTTGGGTCTGCCGCCAACGCATCGCTTGATGAGGAAGCAGCAACTATATCTGATGTACTTTTCGGGTCTACGGCGGCGTCTGTTTGAGCAATGAGCGCCGGTGTAGCCGAAGGCGCTAAAGCCGCCAAAGAGACGGTGGACTTCAAAAAAGCCAATCGCCAAACGCCAATGCCAATTAGAACAAGACCCAACACCAACAAAAGCGTTAGTGGCGATACCCGACGTCTGGCGCGCTGGGCAATAATCCCCTTCTGAGCCTTCTTTTTCAGTTCATCGGCGCTAATACGGTCTTTGAGCGTGTCCAGCGAGACAGCGGCAAAGTCTGCGTCATTGTTGGTGAGACCGGCTTTAGCCGACGACACTTCTTCTTTGACCTTTTGCTGCTCCACCCACTTGATGCCGCGTTGGGCGCGCTCATTTTTTGGATCAAATTGCAACACCCGCTGCAATAGAAATAGCTGCTTATCAAAATCGGTGGTGATATAAGCCAACCACAATAATGCCGCGATGTTGGTGGAGTCTTCTCTAAGCGCTTTTTGAAAATGAAGGCGGGCGGTCTGATTATCATCCGCTTTATGCGCTTGGATTCCTCGCTTGAGCTGCTCCCGAACAAATTCAGAATTGATTGCCATTTAGATTGCCTGTTGCCAAGTGTATGCGATTATGTTACTCTGATTATGGCGTTATGTTACCATAATTATTAGCATTTTGCAATCTCAGCTTGTGGTGTAAGCGTTAAAGCCACCGCGCTAAGAGAGCAAAGCCTTGGCGGGCTAAATTCCCTCTCGTTCCCACGCAGAGCGTGGGAACGAGAGATTTACTTATTCTTCACTATTCACTGTTTTTATACTACTCGCGCGCCAATGTAACGGTCCTGAAGAGCTTCCGAGAGACCTTCACGGGTTGTTTTCACAGCCAGCGGAAGATAATCCAGAATATCCTGCGCGGTGATACCGTCTTCGCCCTTGTCGTTGGCGGCTAAATCGCCGGAAAGCCCGTGGATGAAGACGCCCATTCGCGCCGCCTCATCCGGCGATAGCCCCAGGCCAAACATCGCCGCAATGGTTCCGCTCAACACATCCCCCGACCCCGCCGACGCCATCCCTGAATTGCCGCTCATATTGATGAAGACCCGAGCATCGGGATAGCCTGTCAAAGAATGAGCGCCCTTGAGGACGATGATTGCCCCCAGGTCTGCCGCCGCGCGCTGCAAAACAGGCACGCTATCCGCCGCTATTTCGGCCGCGCTCAAGCCGGTCAGGCGAGACATTTCGCCCAGATGCGGCGTTAAGATCGTTTCCGCCGGACGATGGCGAATGATGTCAAGGTCCTGGCTCAAGGCGGTGATGCCGTCGCCATCCAACAGCAGCGGACGGTCAATTTCAGCGGTCAGTTGGCGGGTCAACTGTTGCGCTTCATCATCCAGCGATAAACCGGGCCCAATAACCACCATCTGCATTTTCTGCGCCAATTCCAGCAGCGCGGTCCTGTTCGCCAGCGAAATACTGCCCGCCGCCGTCTCTTGCTGCGGGGCAAAGACAATTTCGCTCCCTTTGGCGGCAATCACTCGCGTTACCGATTTGGGCGCGGCCAATCGCGCGTAACCGCCGCCCGCTTTCATAAACGACAGCGCGGCAAAGTAGGGCGCGCCATAATAGCTGGACGCCCCGGCAATGAACAAGGCTTCGCCAAAGGTCTTTTTATGACCCGCTGCGTTCCGTGGCGGAAGCTTCGGCGGGTGGTTGATGGCGATTTTCAGGGCATCGGCGGTGTATATCTTCGGGGGAAAAGAGATGTGGGTCACGTAAAGTCTGCCGCCCAACTCATAGCCGGGGTAAAGCAGGTTGCCAATTTTGGGCAGGCCAAAGGTAACAGTGTAATCCGCCCGCACCGCCACGCCCATCACGTGTCCGGTATCGCCGTGAACGCCGGATGGGATGTCTACGCTCAACACCGTCTTGCCGCTGCGGTTGCTTCGATTGATCAATTCAATGACCTCCCGATACAGCCCGCCCACTTCGCGGGTGAGTCCGGTTCCAAAAATAGCGTCCACAATGATCTCGCTATGCAAAACGTCTGATTTGATCGCATCCAGCGATTCCACGCGCTGCATTTCGATGGGCAGGCGAGAGGCAATCTCAAAATTCGCTTTGGCCGATCCTTTGAACTTCTCCGGATTGCTCAAAAGAAAGACCTTGACTTCGCCGCCGTTGGAGTGTAGTTTTCTGGCAACAACCAGGCCGTCGCCGCCGTTGTTGCCCCCGCCGCAAAAAACTACAAAGCGTTTCCCCTTGATGCCGGTCTGCTCCAATAAAACAGCATAGACCGCCAGTCCGGCATTCTCCATCAACAGCGCGTCGGCAATGCCATATTTTTCGATGGCTGTTCTATCCAGTTCACGCATTTCTGCAACGCAACTGACTTTCATTGTTCTCTCCTCTGAAAATAGATGGTTCGTAGTGAGGTACGTAGCCTGCGGAATACCGTTGTGAAACGCCACTTCGCTGTCGCTGCGAGGCTCACTACGAACGATTTTCATCCCGACTCGTCACCGGCGTGGATGTGTGATAAAATAGGTAACTGTATACTGATTATACAAAAACTCATCCAGAAATACAACGTACAGTTTCGCCAACAGGAGGGCCAAGATGCCTACCCATTCCAATGAGCCACTCATTCTTGTCATTGATCTGGGAACCACCGCCTGCAAAGCAGGATTGGTTACGCCCAACGGTCAAGTAGTGGCTTATGTTCAGGAAGCAGACGCAACCCCCACCCATTTTGGAAAAGGGGGCAAGGCGGAACAGAACACCGATGACTGGTGGCAGGTCATCACGCGCAACGCGCGCCGTCTCTTTGCCGAAAATAACATCGTCAAAGACCGCATTGCCGCAATGGGCGTTAGCGCGCACTGGTCGGGAACCGCGCCTGTGGACCGAGAGGGTCGCGCGTTGGGGAACGCCATCATCTGGATGGACAGCCGCGGCGCGCCTTATGTGGAAAAAATCACGCGCGGGTTTCCCAAAGTGGAAGGCTACGGCGCGCGAAAACTCATCACCTGGCTGCGTCTTACGG
Source organism: Chloroflexota bacterium (assembly GCA_011192195.1). Lineage (GTDB taxonomy): Bacteria > Chloroflexota > Anaerolineae > 4572-78 > 4572-78 > DUEH01. Next base: position 13,169 of record DUEH01000028.1, read on the forward strand.
GCGGGATGCCCACTCGCGGCGGCAAAGACCCCATCGCTCACATCCTCTATCTCAAAAATCAGAAACCGGAACTTTACCGGGCAACGCACAAATTTCTGGAGCCAAAAGACTTTCTCAACCTGCGCCTCACCGGACAATTTGCCACCGACTACGCCACTGTCACCCTGCACTGGCTCACCGATAACCGCGACATCAACAACATTGCCTATCACCCTCAACTATTGAAATGGACGGGGGTAGCGCGTGAAAAACTGCCCGATATTTTCCCCACCATTCACGCGCTGGGCAACCTGCTGCCCAAACCCGCTGCCGATCTGGACATTCCGGCGGGTATCCCGGTAGTGATGGGCGCGCCCGATGTACACGCGCCCGCGTTGGGTTCCGGCGCCGTGAACAACTACGAAGCGCATGTGTACGTGGGGACTTCCTCGTGGTTTAGCTGCCACGTCCCCTTCAAAAAAACGGATATTTTCCACAATATGGCCTCCCTCCCCGCCTCTGTCCCCGGACGCTATTTTGTGGTCAACGAGCAGGAGACCGCCGGCGTATCCCTCACCTTCCTGCGAGACAAACTCTTCTTCCCGGATGACCTGCTGAATACCGGGCCGGCCCCGGAAAATGTTTACCAACGCTTCAATGAACTCGCGGCGCAAGCCAAACCCGGCAGCGGCGGACTCATCTTTACCCCCTGGCTCTACGGCGAACGCACGCCGGTAGAAGAATCTACCCTGCGCGCGGGCTTCTACAACCTGTCCCTCACCACCACGCGCGCCGATATGCTGCGGGCAACGCTGGAAGGTGTGGCCTTCAACACCCGCTGGCTGCAAAAGTATGTCGAAAAGCTGGCCGGGCAACGCCTCGATCCGGTCAATTTTATCGGCGGCGGCGCTATATCCAATATTTGGAGCCAGATATTTGCCGATGTACTGGGGCGCAACATTAGGCAGGTGAAAGACCCGCAAGCCGCCGGACTGCGCGGCGTAGCCGTACTGGCGGGACTCACTCTGAAGATGACCACCTTGCAAGATTACGCCAAACACGTAGAAATTGCCAACACCTACACCCCCAACCCGGACCTGAAACCCCTCTACGATGAGCTTTTTGCCGCCTTTTTAGAAATTTATAAGCAAAACAGCCGTCTCTACAAAAAATTAAATCGACAGAAATGAATTACGAACTACGAGTTACGAGCGACGAATAACATAACTTCCCATTCGTCATTCGTCGCTCGTAGTTCCTCATTTGAAAAGGTAAAAACAATGGATATTGACAAATTACTTGACCTGGCCACTCACCTCCCCAAACGAGTTGCCGGCCCGCTGGAAGCAGGACTGCGTAAAGTGCCGGGCGTGAAAGGGCGTCTGGAAACCGAATACAACAAGATGTTGGTCGATATGGAAAGCGACCTGCATCCCTACGACGATCTGATAGCGTCCTTCCCCAATCTACCTGATGAAGGCTTGTCCGCAGACAAAATTCTGGACATGATGGGGCAAGTTCAGGAAAAAGAAACGGCCCGCTGGAGTCAAGGCTACGCTTCGGGCGCAGTGTATCACGGCGATCCCGAACACATTGCCTTTATGAATCAAGTCTACGCCATGCACTCGCAGATGAACCCCCTGCACGCCGACCTGTGGCCCAGCGCAGCCAAATACGAAGCCGAAATTGTAGCAATGACCGCCGGTATGCTAAATGCAGACGAAGCCCAACGCCTGCGCCCGGACGCAGAAATCTGTGGCGCAGTCACATCGGGCGGCACAGAAAGCATCCTTATGGCGATGAAAGTCTACCGCGACCGCGCGCGAAAAGAGAAGGGCATCAAACAAGCCAACATCGTCCTGCCCGTCTCCGCCCATCCCGCCTTTGATAAAGCCGCCCAATACTACGGCATCCAGACTATCCGCGCGCCGGTTGATGAACGTTTTCAAGCGGATGTAAGGGCGATGAAAAAGGCTATCAACAAGAACACCATCGCCCTGATTGGCTCTGCGCCCGGCTTTCCACACGGCGTGATTGACCCCATCCCGGAAATGTCTGAACTGGCGCGTAAACGCGGTATCGGCTTTCACACCGACGCCTGCCTGGGCGGCTTTATTGTGCCCTGGGCGGAAAAACTGGGCTATCCCGCGCCGATCATTGATTTTCGATTGCCGGGCGTCACCTCCATTTCAGTAGACACGCACAAATACGGCTACGCGGCCAAAGGGACTTCGGTGGTGTTGTACCGCCATCCTGACCTTCGCCGCTACCAATACTTTACCGCCACCGATTGGTCCGGCGGGCTTTACGCTTCGCCTACTATGTCGGGCAGTAAAGCGGGCGGACTGATTGCCGTCTGCTGGGCGGTATTGGCAAAACTGGGGCAAACAGGCTATCTGGACGCGGCCAAACGCATCCTTGAAACCGGCGACCAAATCCGCGAGGGCGTAGAGAGTATTCCGGGTCTGCGCGTGTTGGGCGATCCGCTGTGGGTCATTGCTTTCACCTCTGACCAAGTGGACATCTATCAAGCGCTTGACGCCATGGCGCATCGCGGCTGGAGTCTGAACGGGCTGCAATTCCCATCGGCGCTGCACATTGCCGTCACCCTGCGTCACACCCAAACGGGCGTAGCCGAACGCTTTTTGAGCGATCTGGAAGACGCGGTGAAAGAAGTGCAGACGCAGCCAAAAACAAACGGTGGAATGGCGCCTATCTATGGAATGACTGCCTCAATCCCCTTTAGAGGCATGGTTGACGACCTCTTGCGGCGCTATCTGGATTTGCTGTATAAAGTTTGACGATACACCATTTTGTGCTATGATTCAGACGCAACGCACCCCGGTAGCTCAATGGATAGAGCAACAGCCTTCTAAGCTGTCGGTTAGAGGTTCGAGTCCTCTCCGGGGTGCCTTTTTTATTCCCCCAAAACAAGGCGTTTCTCTATGCGCGTTATCACCGGCACCGCTAAAGGAAAAAAACTTAAAGAAGTTCCCGGCAACACCACCCGCCCCATCACTGACCGCACAAAAGAAGCGCTCTTCAGTATTTTAGGCAACTGGATCATCGAGGCGCGGATGCTGGATTTGTTTGGAGGCACAGGCGCAGTAGGCATAGAAGCGCTTAGTCGAGGAGCCGCGCATGTTACGTTTGTAGAACTTGCCCTCGCCGCGCTGCGCGTTATTTACCATAACTTGCAGCAGACAAATTTAAGCGCTAACGCAAGCGTCATCAGGGGCGACGCCTTCAAAACTCTGGAACAAATCCCCTCTAACCCCTACCACATCATCTACATTGCGCCTCCGCAATACAAAGAACTGTGGGAAAAAGCGCTAACAATGGTTGACCGGCGCCCGGATTTGCTCACAGAGGATGGAATTGCCATTGTGCAAATTCATCCTAAAGAATTTAAAAACCTGTCGCTCACTAATCTAAGCCTGTATGATCAACGAAAATACGGCAGCACCTTGCTCTGCTTTTATGAAAAGGGTATGTTTCATTTGGGTTAAGGTGTATCTTTTTCCCACGCGAAGCGTGGGAAAAAGATACACTAATTCAACTCATTTAAAACGCGCCCTTTAAAAGCTTTCATTGACAAGCAAGCCGGAATGTGTTATCTTACATCCGTCTTTCGATAAAAATCCATAAAATAAGGGTAATGGTTAAGTTGTAAGTGATGATTGCGGAATCCAGAACTGTAGTTTTGGACTCCATCACTTACTTTTTTACCACCACCAAATAAGTTCTCTTCACAGTGATGTCAAGACAAACAGTACCACATCTTCTACTTTGTTTAAATCAGACCAACGATGGCCCGGTCTGCTTTTTATCAATTTAATTTCCTGAAAGGAGGAAAAAAGAATGAAGAAGTTTTTAGCAGCAGCACTTGTAATTGCGCTAATGGCGCTTATGGTCAGCGCTGTGGGCGCAGCCGCCCCCGTGCAGCAAGAGGGTGGAGAAGAGTATTTTGTTCAGGCCAATGACTGGTTGAGCAAACTGGCCGAAAAACAGTACGGCAACGTGCTGGCCTGGCCTGTCATCTGGAAAGCCACCAACCTGAAAGCAGAAGCTGACGACAGTTTTGTCGCCATTCCCGATCCCGATGTCATCGAAGTGGGGCAAAAATTGTGGATCCCCGATGAAGCGGCTGCGGCGGCCTTACTGGAAGAATTTGCTACCGAACGCGCAGCCGCCTCAAGCGTTGGCTCCGATGTTACCGGCGAACTGAACCTGCTTTGCGTGGTCCAACTGGACTGGTGCGAAGGCCAAATTGCCGAGTTTAACAAACTCTATCCCGGCATTGTCGTAAACTGGGTGCGTATGTCCAGCGGCGAATCACTGACCCGCTTGCGCAACGAAGCCAGCAAACCCCAGTTTGACGTATGGTGGGGTGGCCCGGTTGACAGCTACATTGCCGCTTCGCAAGAGGGCTTGCTGGCAGCTTACGACTCTCCCAATGCCGTAAACCTGCGCGATCCCAAGCTGATGAAAGCGGAAGACAACACCTGGTTCGGCATTTACGTTGGTTCATTGGGCTTTGCCACCAACACAAACTACCTGGCCGAACACCCCGAACTCTCCGCGCCGACCTCCTGGGATGATTTGACCAAACCGGAATGGGAAGGCCAAATTCTGGTGGCTCACCCCTCCAGTTCAGGAACTTCTTACACCCACCTCTGCACCAACGTGCAAATGCGCGGCGAAGAGGCGGTTTGGGAATATGAACGCGCCCTGTCCGCCAACGTATTGCAATTCACCAAAAGCGGTTCCGCTCCCGCCCGCTTTGTAGGCGCCGGCGAAGCAGCAGTAGCCATTGTTTTCTCGCATGACACCGTGAAGTACATTGGCGAAGGCTTGCCCCTTGAGTTGTCCTTCCCGGCCGAAGGCACCGGCTATGAAATCGGCGGCACGGCTATCATTAACGGCGCCCAACACCCGGATTTAGCCAAACTGTGGGTAGACTGGTCCTTGACCCCCGCCGCGCAAGAATTAGGCCCCAAGTTTGCCGCCTATCAAGCGCCCACCGTCATTGGCGCGGAAGCCTCTCGCCCGGAACTGCTGGAAGTAAACCTGATTGACTACGACTTTGAATACTGCGGCAGTCACAAAAAAGAATTTGTAGACCGCTTCACCACCGAGATTGCCAACGCTGACAACCTGAAGAAGTAAACAATAAACATAGGTAGACGGTAGACGGGGAAAAACCTTGTCTACTGTCTACCCGTCCACCGGCAAACCCGAAACGTAGAAAAGTAAGTGATGATTGTGTCAAACTATAGTTTGACACAATCATCACTTACAACCTAACCACTACCAAAACTTGAAACCCGAAACTTGAAACTCAAAACTTGAAACCCAAAACCCGAAACCTTAAACAAAACATTACCCGCCGATTGAAAGAATTTCAGCTCATCGGTCAGGACCACATCCTGAGCGTGGGGCTGCTGTTCATTAGCATCTTTGTCTTTCTGTTTATCATCTTACCCCTGTTTCGCGTAATTGTTCAGGGATTCTTTGTGCCGGATCTGGGAAACAACCCTGATGCGGGGCAATTCAGCCTGGAATATTTTGCCCGCTACATAGACCCTGTCTTCCGCACTCACTCCTGGAACGTAGTGCGCGATACAATGAAAATGGGGATGCTGACCGCAACCTTTGGCACGCTGTTAGGCTTCATCTTCGCCTACACCGCCACGCGCTGCAACATCCCCTTCCCCCGCCTCTTCCACGTCATCACGCTCTTGCCGACCATTTCGCCCCCCTTTGCCATTGCCATTGCCGCCATTTTGCTCTTTGGACGCAACGGCTTGATCACGCGGCAAATTCTGGGGATTGACTTCACGGTGGGCGTAAACGATATTTACGGCCTGGATGGACTGGTCTTTGTGCAGGTCATCACCTTTTTTACCGTTCCCTATTTAATGATCCGGGCAATGATGGAACGCCTGGAACCGGCAATGGAAGAAGCCGCGCTGAGTATGGGAGCCAGCAAATTTCACATTTTCCGCACCATCACTCTGCCATTGCTAATTCCCGGTTTGGCCGGTTCCTTCCTGCTCCTCTTTGTAGAATCGCTGGCCGATTTGGGGAACCCGCTGCTCATCTCCGGCAACGTCACCGTCCTGTCCGCAGAAATTTTCCTGGCCGTTAACGGTGAATACAACCAGCAAAAAGCGGCGGCGCTTTCGCTGGTGCTGCTAATTCCCACCATCACCATTTTTATTTTACAAAATTATTACGTCAAAAAACGATCTTATGTTTCTGTTACCGGCAAACCCACCGGCGGACAATTGATGGTTAAAGAGCCGCTTATTCGCTGGACATTCATTGTCATCAGCGCCCTGATCGTCCTGCTGGTGCTGGCGCTTTACGCCTCAATCGTCGGCGGCTCGTTGACAAAATTGTGGGGTATTGACAACTCATTTTCTATGCAGTACTACGTCACCGCGTTCAATCGAGGGCTGGAGGCAATTGTTGACACCACTTTCCTCTCTGCCGTAGCCACGCCATTTGCGGGATTGATTGGTATGTTGGTCGCCTTTATGACTATTCGGAAGAACTTTTCCGGCAAAACCGCCCTTGACTTTATTTCCAATCTGGGCGGCGCGGTTCCCGGAACTATTCTGGGAATTGGTTACATTTTAGCCTTTATTCAAGCCCCCTGGTGGGCGTTTTGGTTGGTTTACGCCGCGCTGGCCTTCTACTTTGCATCGGCAGGCGTCAAGGGCGCGGGCGGCAGGTTGGGGCTGGTTCTTGGCGCGACAATTATAGGATATTTCTTATCTACCTTGCCCGGTAAAACAGCCGAAGGCGCAATGCTTGGTTTTGAAACGTGGCTCTACCTCTTGGCCGCAATATTGGCGCTCACGGCGGGTCTGGTCTGGTGGGGAACAATCGGCAAAACGCGCCGCGCCGCCACCTTTACCCTGTTAGGGATGGGGCTTTTTCTGGTCATCCACAACCTTTCCGGCCCAATGCTCACAAGTATAGTGGTTTGGAGTCGCAGTCTGCCCGGTACGCAGCTCCCCAAAATTGTCAGCAGCATTTCAGACCATATTGGCGTTTTCTTGCAACCCACGCCAACGCTGATGGGATTAACCTTCATTATGATTGGTGTTTTTGTAATTGCGCAAGTAGGCAGCCGGGTAAAACTACCGGTTTCATTCCTGCTGCTAACAACAGCGGCGGCGCTCTCTTTAACCGGCGAACCGCTGGCGCTGATTGGCACAGCCTACATCATCATCTTTGCCTACGCCGTGCGCAGTTTGCCGGCCTCGGTGCGGGCAGGCGTGGCGGCCTTGCAGCAAATTGACCCGTCCATAGAAGAAGCTTCGTCGAATTTGGGAGCCAATGCCCAGTACACCTTCCGGCGCGTCACCCTGCCCCTCATCCTGCCCGCCTTCATCGCCGGGCTAATTTTTAGCTTTGCCCGCCATATGACCAGCCTTTCGGCCATCATCTTCCTCTCCACTCCTAAATGGCGCATCCTTACTGTCGAAATTCTGAGCGCGGTTGAGCAAGGCGGTATGAGTCTGGCGGCGGCCTATTCAGTGATTCTAATTGTCATCGTCCTCATTGCCATTGGATTGACCTACTTTGTTCTGGGCCGAACTCTGGGCAGCAGCGGCGAGCAGATTGATTTGAGCGTGTAAAACGGAGAGCCACAGTGAGCTTTTTACTCTTGGAAAACTTAGTCAAAGAATTTGAAGGACGCGGCGGCGAAGGCGTTGTCCGTGCGGTGGATGATGTGAATATTCGCATTGAAGAAGGGGAATTTTTAACGTTGCTGGGGCCGTCTGGCTGCGGCAAAACCACCACCCTGCGACTGATTGCCGGCTTTGAATTTCCCACCACCGGACAAATTACGCTGGACGGTGAAGAAATCAACGACCAGCCCCCCAACCAGCGCGATATGGCTATGGTCTTTCAAAGTTACGCCATTTTTCCACACCTGAACGTCTTTGAGAATATCGCCTACGGCCTGAAAATCCAACGACTGTCCAAAAGCGACATCAAGGACAAAGTGCGAGAGGTTCTGGAACTGACCGAATTGATCGGTCTGGAGAATAGAGCGCCCAACGCTCTTTCCGGCGGACAGCAGCAGCGCGTAGCGCTGGCTCGCGCGTTGGTGATGGAGCCAAAAGTTCTGCTGATGGACGAACCGCTCTCTAACCTGGACGCCAAGTTGCGCGAAGTGATGCGCGCGGAAATTCGACGCATTCAACAGACGCTGGGCATCACCAGCGTCTATGTCACCCACGACCAGATTGAGGCGATGACCCTCTCTGATCGGGTGGTGGTGATGAATGAAGGACGCATTGAGCAAATTGGCCCGCCGCAAGAAATTTATCGCCGACCCGGAACCGCCTTTGTAGCCGACTTCATCGGACGCACCAACTTCATCAAAGGGGAAGTACGCGGCGTGGATACCAACACGGTAGCAGTGGAAGCCTTGGGGCAAGTGCTGCATATCCCCAAACCGGACCACGCCCTCCGTGAAGGCGCAGCGGTCAAAGTTGTTGCCCGCCCCGAAGCGCTGCAAGTAGTTGACAGCAAGGGGCAATATCGCGGCGTGGTGCGCTGGTCATCCTATATGGGCAGTCAGGTTGAATACGAAATTGAGGTAGGCGGACAAGAACTCACTATTATGAACTCTGACCCCCACCACACGGTCATTTATCCACAAGGCCAACAGGTTGGCGTGCAAATGCTGGAAGATTGCCTCTACATTTTACCCGATTCTTAAGCACCCCCTTAAAAACATCCCCATTAGCAAAGTTGCCAAAAAACTTACGCCTGTTTTCAAGGCCACAGCACGCCAGTTGTCTGACGTGGCCTGTCGCCGCATCCAAACAAATCGGGGGAGAAAGGCCAATGGCATCACCGCCGCCCCCAGATTGGTCATCATCAACGCCATCCCCGTTAAACGCTCCGCCGCGCCCATCATTCTGTCAGACAAACGAATAGGCTCAATTTCTGCGGTCTGCCCCTCTTCGGCAGCCGATTGACGATAAGACATCACCGCCACAACCAGCTCGATCTCCAAAATTGGCGCAACCCAAATTGCCGCGACAAGCAAACAAAGTAAAAGCAATCCCATATCTGACTGTGGCAGGGATGCGTTAAGCATTGTTTCCAGCGGGTGGGGCGGTCTGCCTGTAGCCAACCAACTTATCGCCGCCAGAGAAACAACGTGCGCAAATTGGTCTAAAACAAAAAAAACAACTCCTTTGCCACGAGAATTGTCCACAAACACAAAAGTCCTGAACTGATCTATAAAAAGGTGCAGCAAAAATAAAACAATTACCCAAAACCACCAACAGGAAACAACTCCCCAAATCATAATCGCCGTGACAAAAACTACAATTGCCACGTGCAAGCTCAAGCCCTGCCAGCCTTTTCGTTTAGACAAAGCCAACCACAAAGGCTGCAAAACAAAATCGCCTACCAAATGCCCCAGGAGCAGACGCAAAAAGATATTGACCATATCACACTTTCACCTGACATTGAAACAAAGAAACACAACGCTACAAGTATACCACACAACAACAATTTGTATAAGATAATTTTGCAGTCCTTCACCCGGACGCTATAATCTCTGCCTAAATGACTGACAACAACTGGGAACTTCCCCCCGACCCCGAAGAACCGAATACTCCCCACCCTCAAGCCGGGCAGACCCTACCCAGTTGGATTCGAGAAATTCGCAAGGAAACCGCCGATACTTCCGACGCCAACGCAACACCCAAGGACAAAATACCCAAAGATAGCGACGCCACCCTCCACGCGCCGCGCTCCGCTAAACCTGTAACCCAAGCCTCGCAGCCCGCAGCCCAAAAGCCAAAACCGGAAACCAAAATTCAATCGCCAATAACTCAAGCTCCCAAATCCACCCCTACGCATTACCTAAGCCAAAAGCCAAAAACCAGAAGCCAAAAACCCGAAACCAAAAACCAGAAACCCTTTCTCTGGGGAAAATTCATCCTGCGCGCTATTTTGGTTCTGCTCATTCTGGGAGTTTTTGGGTCATTACTGGCCCTTGTGGGAAGCCTGATAGGTTACCAATATTTGGCCTTGCAGTTGCCCGCGCCGGACGAACTGCGAAGTCGGCAATTCAACTTTCGTACCACCACCATCTATGACCGCAACGGCGACATTCTGTGGGAGATCAACGATCCCAACTTTGGCCGCCGCACCGACGTCCCTCTCACTCAAATTGCCCCGGACTTGCGTCACGCCACCATCGCCACCGAAGACCGCTTCTTTTACACCAACGTGGGCGTTGACCCCGTCGCCGTTGCGCGGGCGGTGTACTACAACGTTACAGAAGGAAGCATTGTTTCCGGCGCCAGCACCATCACCCAACAATTGGCGCGTAACGTCCTCCTTTCGCCGGAAGAACGGGCGCAGCAAAGCCTGATGCGCAAAGTCAAAGAAGCAGTACTGGCGGTGGAACTGACGCGCAACTATTCCAAGAACGAAATTCTGGAAATCTACCTGAACCAGATTTACTACGGCAATCTGTCCTACGGCATCGAAGCCGCCAGCCAGACCTATTTTGGCAAATCGGCCAGCCAACTTACGCTGGCCGAATCCTCGCTGCTGGCCGGATTGCCGCAAAGCCCCGCCATCCACGACCCGTATAACAACCCGGAAGGCGCTAAAACGCGGCAAAAAGTTGTGCTGAGCCTGATGGTAGAAGACGGCTACATCACCCCTGAAGAGGCCAAAGCCACTGCCGCCGAACCGGTCATCGAGAGCCTGAAAGACCTGTCAATGACAATGGCCGCGCCCCACTTTGTCAACTACGTCCGCGCCGAACTGGAAAAAATCTACCCCGCCGACCTCATCTATCAAGCCGGATTGCGTATTCAAACTACCCTTGACCGCCGCCTGCAAGCCATTGCCGAAGAGGAAGTGCGCGAGCAGGTACGCGCGCTGGCAGCCAAAAACGTCAGCAACGGCGCATTGGTGGCTATTCAGCCGCAGACCGGCCAAATTCTGGCGATGGTGGGCAGCGCAGATTTCAGAGACGAAAGCATTGCCGGGCAAATCAATATGGCCGTCAGCCCGCGCCAGCCCGGTTCTACGCTGAAGCCGCTGGTCTACTTGGCCGCCTTTGAAAAAGGCTGGACGCCCGCCACGCTGATAATGGACGTCCCCGTAGAATACCCCGATGGCGCGGGCGGCGTGTACAAACCGCTCAATTACGACCTGAAATTTCACGGCCCAACGCTGCTGCGCGACGCGCTGGCAAATTCCTACAACATCCCGGCCATCAAGGCCCTGGAATTTGTGGGCATTGACGCGCTCAAACAGATGGCCGCTCGATTGGGCATTAGCGCCCTCACCCGCAACGATTACGGCCTGGCGCTGGCGCTGGGCGCGGGCGAAATACCACTGGTAGAACTGACCGGCGCGTATCAGGCCATTGCCAATCAGGGTGTAAAAATTGACCCCTACGCCATTGCCCGCGTCATTGACGCGCAAGGCCGCGACATCACGCCGCCCCGCCCCGCCCCCCGGCAAGCGCTGCGCGTTGAAAACGCCTACCTGATGACCCATATTCTGGCCGACAACCAGGCGCGTACACCCACCTTCGGGCCAAATAGCGCGCTGGCGTTATCGCGTCCGGCGGCGGCCAAAACCGGCACGACCAATGAATTTCGCGATAATCTGGCGCTGGGTTACACGCCCGATATTGTAGCCGGCGTGTGGGTAGGCAACGCCGATTACTCGCCAATGGTGGGGACAACGGGCTTAAGTGGCGCCGGCCCGATATGGCATAACTTTATGGAACGCGCCCACGAAGGCTTGTCCGCGCGCGATTTTCTACGCCCGCCCAATATCATCGAAATGGAAATATGCGCCGACTCCGGCAGCATCCCCGGCGAAGTTTGCCCGACGCGCAAAACCGAACTCTTTTCCGTAGACAATCCCCCGTTGGGGCCGAAACACGATATCCACCAGATGATTGATATTGACCTGAACACCGGCCTGCGCGCCAACGAATATTGCCGCGCCAACATAGAAACCCGCTACTACCAGGTCTACCCGCCTGATGGCCGCGACTGGGCCATCGAGCGCGGCATCGAGCAGCCGCCGGAAGGGTACTGCCCCTCCGCTGCCATTGACGCCCGCATCACCGCCCCCACCGACGGGCAAAGCGTGAGCGGTATGGTCAACATAGAAGGACACGCAATAGCGGCCAACTTTGCCTACTACCAACTTGAATTTGGCGTAAGCGCCGGGCCGCAAGCCTTTGCGCCCATTACAGACCGCATCACAAGGCTGGTAGAAGGCGGCTTGCTGGGTCAATGGGATACCAGCGAATTACCCAACGGGCCATACACCATTCGGCTGCTGGTCTTTGATCAATCCGGCGGCGGAATGGAATCGCGGGTGCGGGCGCTAATTGACAACCTCCCCACTCCAACGCCCGCTCCCACCCAAACGCCGCTGCCAAGCGATACGCCAAGTCCCAGTCCCACATCGCCGGCTACCGCCACGCCTTCGCCTACAATGGCGGCAGATACAGCCACGCCAACGCTCACAGCTACGCCAACATTGGCGGCCACCGCTACGCTTACGCCGCAAGCTTCGGCTACGCCTGTCCCTTCGGCAACGTTAACGCCCCTTCCCTCCGCCACCGATACCCCCATCTTCACTCCCACCATCGCGCCAACGCCCGGCGAAACGCCACCCTCGCCGGCCACGCCCACCTTAGCGCCCTCGCCTACTGACACGCCCACTGCCACTGCATCGCCGCTGCCGCAAGAAACCCCTACGCTCACGGCTACACCTTCTTTCACAGCTACGCCTGCGTTCACCCCTACGCAAACGCAATAGTAATCAATGTCATTAAGTTAGCATCCCTGAGTGTAATCGTTCATCCCCCCCATGTCATTCCCGCACGTATTAAGCGGGAATCCATAGGTTGAGCGCGTAGATTCCCGCTAAAAACATACCGGAATGACATAACTCTAGTACACGACGGCAGAAGTTCTCCGACAGTTAGAAGCGCCGGTTTTATGCTCTAGGGAACAGGGATTAATCAAGTGTCCCCTTTTGGCAAAAAACGGTAAATGGTAAATGGT
>DUEH01000280.1 GCA_011192195.1 Chloroflexota bacterium
ATCCGCCCAAAGCCGAGCAGATTCTGTATCGTCTTGCAACGCGATTTCCTTGCCGCTCCGCACCCCTTGCGGGACCCTATCTTCAATATCATTAGCAAAACGGACACCACGCTTCAGCGTCATCATCTGCGCCGACAACAACTTCCGCTGGTGTAAACCGCCCTTTTTCGCTGAAGCTACAACGCCGCGATTTTCAATATAGGGGGTTCGCCCATCAAGGCGAAGGCGGACGCTTGATAGCGAAGCTTCTAACATCCTCCCAAAAAGGCGCAAACGGGCGTATCGAAGATGATTGTAGAGACAAAAATAATCAACGCGCCGCTGCCGCAGATGAAGAGCGTCCCCCCACCAATCATCGAGGCGAGCGCCGCCCACCAACCAAATTGATAAACCGCTTTGATGGCGATAACAGAAAAAATTGTTAATGCCGGCAGGAGCGCAAAAGCGGCGATGTGCATAATAAAGCCCCCGACGCTCAACGCGGCGGCGATGAGTAACAAAGGGGCGGTATACGTTGCAACGGCGTAAAGCAGCGCGGAAAAAGTGCCCGTTCCGCCCAATCCCCGAGCGATAAAATACGCCGTGCCAGTGTAAAGCGTCAAGACAAGCGCCGCCAAAAGCGCTGCTCCGGGAGCAAAAACAAGATACGCAAGATACGATCCCCCCAACACGCCGACGAGCATTGCTTCGGACAACCAGATAATGTAGGCAACAATAGCGCTGAGGAAAACCCAGACGTACGCTCTACGCTTGGACGCTTTAGGGTCGTTGAGCAGCAGCCGAAATCTTGCGCTTGTAGGGCGACCGATTATTTTTGTCCACACTTGTATCCACGAAAACGATACGGCATCTGCTGATTGTTCCATTGGAAACTCCATTTAAATAAAGCGTCAAGATGTAGTTATTCCTCATTGAGCGCAATAATATCGTTGTCAGCTAAAAAATCGACAGCGCGTTGACGCATTAGCGTCTCCTTGAAGGCGAACCAGCGTTCTCGCTCTGCCGGATAATCCAATAGAACATCTTTGAAACGACGAAACGCTCCCTTACCTTGAATGGCATCCCATAAGCGCTCTTGCACACGCTCGCTATGCGCAGTCTCGATGAAGTTTTCCATATCGTTGTAGCCGTCGTAAGAGTTATCCGGTTCAACTAACAGATAACCGGACACATTCACTTTTATCCTGTAAGCTTCCAGGGTTTCCATTTGCTGCCAATCCTGCAAATCGCTTTGAGCTAATAACGCCGAAAAATCAGGTAACGCCAATGCGTCATCGTGGACGGCGTCAAGAATTTCATCCAATGCAGCCTCGTTATCGGCGGTTATCATAATAATTTTGCCGGTTTCCAGATCAAGGTACTGTTTTGCCTCATACGAATGATTTTGCAGAGCGAAGGCGATTTCGTCCGGTTTGATTGGTAGTTTATGCGTCATAGTTGTTCCTTATAATTTGCTTGGCTTCCGATTTTTATCGTTTCCGAAACTTAAGTTTGACCCATTCGCTTGAGAGGGGCGGCGGCATTTCCGGCGGTTCTTTCCCCTGCGGATACCAGCCGGGTTGGGACAGACGGAGTTCCTGATAGGTGGTCTTGAACACGCTCAGATGCGAGGACATCACTTCGGCGGCGGGCTTGCGCTGCGTCAATCCTTCCCGCCAGACCTTTTTGTTCACTGTCCCCATAATCAGGTACTTATTGCCAATGGCCGACGGGTCTCGCTGGGTAAACATTTGGGCCAAGTGATGCTCAATCTCGTGTTTGTGGCCAATGAGCAGATCGCAGTGGCGACAATAGCGGCAGGTGTAGTTGAGGGCAATGGGATATTGAGGGTCAACGTGGATGAGCAGCGGCAACTTGCGTTGCCCTGTTTTTCTATCGCAAAACGGGCAGCGCAATAGACGCGCATCCGGGTAGGGATTGAGGATGAAATTGCACTTTCGAGCTTAGTCGTTAATCGGTTTTTTAGGTGAGGCGGCCATTTAATCACTCCATTAAGTATTGGGTCTGACAAGCCAGTCAATTTCATCATCGCTTTCCTTATTTTTATCCCTACTTCCACCAAATGCGCATTGGCCGGATGAGTAAATATTGACTTTGTTAAAAGTTGACAGTTTCTTTAACCTCGGTTATGATAACTATATATCCCCCCTACCCGCTCGGGGGTAGGGCGCGAAGCCGCAGCCAAGCTGCGGCTTCTGCTTTTTACATCACTATGAAAACCATTGTTTACGTTGACGGTTTCAATCTGTACTATGGCGCCTTGAAAGGCACAGCCTTTAAGTGGCTCAACCTTGATCAACTGTGCCGTCATCTGCTGCCAAAAAATGAAATTGTGGGCATTAAATATTTTACAGCCACAGTGAGCGCCCGCAACCACGACCCCAAACAACCAGCCCGCCAACTGACCTACTTACGGGCGCTGCAAACCCTGCCTCATCTGGATATTGTCTACGGCCACTTTTTGACCCACGAAATTTATATGCCCCGCGCCGATAACCCCACCCAGACGGTAAAAGTGATCAAGACTGAAGAGAAGGGCAGCGACGTGAATTTGGCCGCCCATCTGGTTAACGACGGCCACCGGAGGCGGTATGACGTAGCCGTGCTGATTACCAACGACTCTGACTTACTGGAGCCGGTTAAAATGGTACGCTATGAGCTAAATTTGCCGGTGGGCATTCTGAATCCGCAACGTCGGGCCAGTTGGGTATTGAAACAGCACGCCTCTTTTATTAAAAAAATTAGGCCCGGCGTGTTAAAAGCCAGCCAGTTTCCGGCCCGATTGCGAGACGCAAAAGGGGTGTTCCACAAACCGGCAAGTTGGTAAGCCTCTGTTTACTCGCTTTTCTCCTTAACTATTTCTTCCACCGCTCCCCATTCACATACGCCACCAACTCCGGCCCCTGGAGTTCCGAGCTTTGATTGCCGGTGCGGACATAGAGTTTGTCATCAACATAGGCGGCACCGTCGCCGGGCTGAACCCGGATGCGGCAGATGGTTTTGTCCTCAATGGTGTGGGGGGTGATGTGGAAAAACCGGAAAGCGTTGGCTATAGCCAGCTTGTTCTTGAGCAAATCTTCTAAAGAGAGTTGGTAGCCGTCCCAATTGGCTTTGCTTTTGTTGACGATGGCGTACTCAACCTCGACGCCCTTGATAGCGCTGTCATCAGCCACGCCGATGAGGAGCGAACCGCCGGAACCATTCATCATCCCGGCCACGGCTTTGACGATATTGTCGCTCATCTTTTGTTGACCATCTTTGCCGGTGTGGGGATTACGCCGGACAGCTTCTTTGAATTCGACGGTCGTACCTTCGCCATTGGCGATGAGGGTCATAATTTCCGGGTCGGGAGCCAGACGGCGATATTCTTGCAGGGCGGCGTCTTTGACTTCATCATCAACCAGAGGGAATGTAGACAGGATATGGCTGAACTCCTTCTCCGTTAAGCCGTAAACGTGAGCGATGATGCCGTCCAATTCAGCGCGGAGTTTGGCGCGTTCAACCGGGTTGGTCACGCCGATGTCGGCGCTGGAGACTGTTGCGTTAGCAGCCTTAGCAGCCTTAGAAACCAGGTTTTTCTGAAAAAACCTGGTTTCTGACTCCTGAAAAAAACCAGCTTCTGCCAGTTCCGCCGCCAGATCATCAAATTCCGGCGCGGTGCAGATGAGTTTTGTCGCCCGTTCCACAATGGGGGCGAAAGCTGGGTCTTTTTCGGTGAGGCGGGGGACGGGGAGTTGGTACAGATAGAATATATTCATATTTGTGAGTATTTTTTGACGAATGAACCAATCACAAACAAAACTTGATAAGAAGGATTTACTTGCCAACAGTTCGGCGTCTGTGTAGCTCCTTTCCTGTACCCAACTTTTATTTGCAACTCGGTCAGTAAGCGGAGCGCAAACATTTAACGAGTTACCTGTGACAACAGACTTTGGAAGAATAGTTGCAACCAATGTACGCTCATTTGTAGCGCCTGTAATGGCTCTAAATCCTATACGGTAAAAATTATGGGCTGGCTTAATTTCATCCTCATTCAATTCCACACCTATTTTTGCCTCACGCAGTAACTTTTTTATTTTTTTGGCTCTCCCTTTACGCAATTTGATAAAAGACTGATGCTCACCAACCCAATAACGAGGCTTTTGCAACTTGTGTTCAAAGTGCCAAATCATCCTTCCTTCATAAAGACTTAAATCTCCTTCATTGGGTTCAAGTTTGAATAGGTTACTATCATCAGTCATATGAAGTTCACGAGAAAAAGATAAGTTCCAGACTCCATCAATGTGTTCGCCTAAAAGCGGAAAGTGTATCATCTTCTCCGCAATTAAGACATCAATCTCACTCTTGAATTCCATAATTGAAAGAGAATCTGGGGCGAGTCTCTGAACAAGGTTAACCGGCAATGCCAATCCACCTTCTTGTGGGAATTGTGCTAAATCGGTCACATCGTGGCGCATAAATGCAGCAGAGAATGATGAAGTGCAATCACCTTTCGCAAACGTCAAAACTACAAACTTAAAACTTCGATGCACATCCTCAAAGATTCCCTTCCGGTTTTCAAAGCATATTAAACCGGTAATCTGAGTTTGCTTGAACATTAACTCTCGTAACTGTTTTGTGCCCAAATCACTATAAATTCCACTGGGGATAACGATACCGCACTGTCCTCCACTATGTAGGAGGTTATAACATTGCTCTACGAATAGTTTGTAAAGATTAATGTCTATACTCGCTCTCCTACCACTCACAATAGAAATCTGGTTTTTATATTGTTGAGTATTGCGGAAGAATAAATTGGCGTGGGGATAACTGCTTGAATAAGCTAACCATTCATCTCGAATATTAGCGTCTTTGAGTAATTCAGCTTGAATTTTCTTGAACGCTTTGACTGACAATTTTCTACGACTAACTTCAGATGAATAATTAGCAAAAAATTCTCTGGAATTAGGTTTGAAAATTTCCCACGGTGGATTGGTAATAATGGCGTCAAAGCCGCCGCGTTCATTTATCACCTCATCAAACTCGTAGCCCCAATGGAAGGGTTCAAGGTTCTCAATGTCAGCAATGGTCAGGGGGCGTTTTTTGCGCTTACCGGGTTTGTTCTTTTTTGTATCCCAGGTTGCTTGCTCAAATTTAATTTTGAGATTTTGAAATTCATCCAGCAAAAGTTGGTTGAGGGTGGCGTTTGCCTTATGGCGGTGGGCTAAAATATTGTCGCGTAAGGCTTGCAGGTCGTCGGTGTAACTGGATGCGTCTTTGTAATTGGCGATCAGACGATTTTTCTCCGCTACAATTTCGTCGTAAGATTTGCTTCTTCTTTCGCCAAACATTTCTTGCTGCGTGACCTTGCCAATGCCGGTTTGGGTGTGGGCGTCAAAGGCGCGGGGGTCTACCCGCAGCAAGCCAATCAGGGAGTTGCCGGGCAGGATGTTGAAGTCAATATTGGGCAGCGGTTCCAGGTCGTCCACGCTTTCGGCGGAGGCGACCAGAGCCAGAAAGAGGCGCAGGCGGGCAATTTCCACGGCTTCGGCCATAATGTCTACCCCGTGCAGGTTGTTGGTGATGATCTCTTTCTTGATGAAGTAATCGAGGCTGGGGTGTCTGGCTTTGATTTTGTCCAGCCATTGGGTCAGCGCGCCGTCTTTGAGGAAAGGGATTTTGCCAATCACCCCTTGATAGATTTCGACCAATGTTTTCAAAGCCGCCACCAAAAAAGCGCCGGAACCAACCGCCGGATCGAGCAGGCTTAGGGTGGGCAGAACCTTGTGCAGCAGTTGGCTGCAACGGGGGGCGTCCAATCGCAGGAGTAAATCGCCAATGGAATCAAATTCAGGCGGTGTTGGCAGGCCGGGGATGGGTTGGTTGATTTCCGTCAACTTGTCCAAAATCAGCTTGTGGATGGTCTGCTGGCATAGGTATTCGGTGATTTCGGGGCGGGTGTAGTAAGCGCCAAAGGCTTTCTGGTTGATGTACTTTTCAAAGATGTAGCCCAGCACGTCGGGGTTGATCTCATCATCTTTGCCGCCCAGGGTATCGTCCAGATTCCAGGAGTAACGCTTGAAAAGAGCGAAGAGCTGCTCAAAGGCTTCATCGGGAATGTTAATCTTGGCGCCGTACTTATCTTCGATAGGGTGAGGCAGGAACAAGCCGCCGTTGAGGTATTTTATCTTGCCCAGCAGTTCATTTGTAGCGGAATCACGTTGATTTTCCGGCTTGGCAAAGCCTTCAAAAAAGAGCGGCTGCAAAAAACCGGCGTAATATTGCTCGGCGGCTGCCGTTTGACCGGCTTCCAGTTTGCCTTGCAGATAATCGGTATCGCCATTATCAATGAAGCCTTTTTTCTGCAAAAACCAGACAAACATTATTCGGTTTAATACCACAGAAGTATACCAGCGCCGGTCTCGCTCGTCGTCAATACCGCCGATGTAGCCCAGAAATTTAGTGTGGGCAAACTTGAACTCGTCAAAGAACTTTTTGGTCACCCGCTCGATGTCCAGAGCGTCTTTCAGCCGGTTGGCTACCGCCACCACCGACATATTCCCCTCATCGTCTAAATCGCTCATATCCACAAACATCGCCCCGATTTTACTCAGGAAAAGGTCGCCGGTTTGACCCGTCACGTAGTAGTGAGAGCGCGGGTAACGCTTGCCGCCGTCTCGCTTCACCCAATACCAGACGCTTTGGGCGCGTTGGGCGTCGAGAAAGATGAGCAGATTTTCGTGGTGGTGTTGCGCCAGTTGTTTTTGCGCTGCCGCCCTGATTTTTGCATCCGGGATAAGCCCGTCTTCGGCGGTCACTTCAAAAACTATTACGCCGGCAAGTTCGGCTATTTGACAGCGGGTGAATTTCAATTCGTTTATGTCTATCGTGTCTGGCTCAGGCTGAGGGGGATGATTCCAGCCCAATTCTTCGATGAAGAGATCGGCAAAGTTGAAGGCTTGCAGATGTTTGCGGGCGCGCTCAATGTTGAATGTGGCCATTAAATTCTCCTACCAGTGAGAAGCCAGGTTTTTTTGAAAAACCTGGCTTTTGTAGCCTCGTGTCTCAGAAACCAGGTTTTTCTAAAAAACCTGGTTTCTTGGTTCAGTCCAGCATCAAATGATCAATCAACTGCTTATCAGCATCCGCGTAGGATTCAACAAACTCAGCATAAGCCTGTTGTGAAGCAAATTGCG
Source organism: Chloroflexota bacterium (assembly GCA_011192195.1). Classification (GTDB taxonomy): domain Bacteria; phylum Chloroflexota; class Anaerolineae; order 4572-78; family 4572-78; genus DUEH01. The sequence continues at coordinate 7,176 of DUEH01000280.1, forward strand.
TCAAAACAATGTCAGGTTTGGGTAGCGTACCATTTCGCAAGCCAATAAAATTTCGATAACTTGAAAACTGCCAGTCTTCAGGTCGGTCAACCAGTTTGGCGAAGACTGGATTCAAATGGATGTATCGAGAAAGATGGAGTAAATACTCATCGCTGTCTACCAATTTTGCTTTGAAGGGGCCTTGAAAGAGAGGTCCAACCCGGGATTGTTGCCGGTTAATTGCCTTTGTATATGAAACGCCAAAAGGCTGCATAATCTTTTTCCCCAAATCATCACACTTCGAGTATATCAGCAGATGATAATGATTGGGCATAAGACAGTACGCCACAATGTCTACTAAATCGGGCTGGAAGTAATGCCGAAGTTGTTTGATAAAATAGGCCCAATTGCGATTATTGAAGAAAATGGGGTGATAGTTGACGCCTCGGTTGTACAAATGATAATGATATCCGGCGCGAAATTCTATTTTACGTTTTGGCATTTTATCCTCACAAGGTAAAAAGACAAAGAAACCAGGTTTTTTAGAAAAACCTGGTTTCTGGATTTGCTACACCAATCCCATTGAACAGATAATTTGCGGTTCACCCAATTCTTTTTCTTGCTGTATCAGGCACAGCGTTTCATTGTCATACAGGTTGATGACCAGTTTACTCAGGTCGTCATCAGAAATGCCGCTGCGCAGTTGGCGATTGAGGCTGTTTTTAGCCGCTTCTCGCAGGGGATAGCGGTAAATCAAGTCTAGCGCTTTCAACAGCGGTTCGGCTTCGTGGGCAAAGAGGGTTTTTTGCAGATATTCGGCGTGTTTTTTGAGACGCTCGTAGCTTTTGAAACGCGCCCCGGAGGGTCGCCCCAGTTGCCCGCCCAAACTTTTGTGTTCGGTCATAATGTATTCTACGCCCTTTTTTACCAAATCGTGATGATTTTCCTGGCGCGGCAAGGCGGGGGTATCCAGATTGCACGCCGCCGCTTTCAGGATGGTAAATTGCGATTCAGTGACGCTGTTTCCCGTCTCATCCAACCAGGCAAGCGCGCTGTTCTCTGCGGCGGTATTTAAGTAGACCAATACGCCGGGCGGACCAAGTTGCTTGCCATTGAGCGCTCCGGATTTTGTGGAGAGCACCACAGATTGTAGTTTAGGGATGATTTTTGACAGGGCTGGATTGGCGTCGGTGGCGTTTTTCCAGATTTGGTAGGCGTGAGAAACCAGGTCAATTTCGGTATCGGGGTCGTCGTCTAAAATACCCGATTTTTCGTTGTACAAATCAATCAGCGGCGTATTGCTCGCTTCGTCTTCAAAAAAGGTTTCGTCTGCGCCAACCACTTCGGCGTTCTCTTGCAAACGATTTTGTAGACGCTCTCGCAAGCGAATGATGCGCTCTACGCCATCGGCGGGCCAAAATGTGTAGCCAATGATTTCGGCGGCGCTTTGTCCAATGCGATCCACGCGCCCCACGCGCTGAATAAGCCGAATAATCGCCCACGGTAAATCAAAGTTGACCACAATGGCGGCGTCCTGCAAGTTTTGTCCTTCGCTCAATACATCGGTGGCAATTAATATTCGCAGCTCGTCATCAGCGCTCACCTTATCGCGTTTGCCGTTGCTTACCGGGCTAAAACGCCAGGCCAATGCGGTGGGGTCGGCGGAATTACCGGTAACGCCGGCTAGTTTGCGTACCCCTTTGGCTTGCAACTGTTCGCTTAAGTAACTGACCGTATCGGCAAACTGGCTGAATACTAATACCTTTTGGTCGGGGTGAGTCCTGGTAATGAGTTCATACAAGGCGTTTAGTTGCGTGTCTTGCTGGGGGTCCCAATCGCCAAAATCGCTTAAAATAGTCAGCAGAGATTCGGCGTCGGCGCGAAGTTGTTTGATAAGCGCTTTTTGGAAAAGGTCGGAGCGTATCCACTTAAAGCGTCGCTTGAAGCGCGTTTGGTACACCTTGTAAACTGCTTGCGCCCGCGCTTTGAAAGCGGCTTCGTTGCGGGGGGGGGCGTCCGTTGAAAAACCTGGTTTCTGAAGAGAAACCAGGTTTTTTGATTCTTCATCGTCATCGTCTTCAAAATAATCAGCGGCTTCAGCGTCGGCGTCTTCAAAGCGCGTATCGAGCATTTCTGCGCCTTGAGAGCCAATTGGCAATGGCTTTCCATTCTCCAGCGCGTAAATAAAGATGTGGTTGCGCAAAATGTGTCGTTCTACGGAAAGCATAAAAGCGTAGCCGCTGCTCTCCAGACGTTTGAAAAGGTTGGTGCGACTGAAGCCCATCAATCGCCGCCCGCCGCGTGACAGGTCGTTCAGGATGAGACGCTCGCTTGCAGTCGGCGCGGTTTTTGGATTCTTGATCAAATAGTTCCCCAAACCGTAGCGAGGCAGGTTGAGGTTGTTGATGGTATCAACGACGCTTTCGCTGTACAGACGCGCGTATTGATCGGCGGGATTGCTTTCGTCTACGGGAAAAGCGACCCTTTTGGGGATTCGCTTGGGGAAGTAGGCGCGGCGTCCATCGGAAAAAAGAAGATATTTGCGTCCGGCAGCTATATCTTCAATGGCGTAATTATCGCGGATAAAGCTGCGCGTGCGACGAACCATAAAAAGGCTCATCAACTCTCGCCAATCGTCGGCGTAGGGGCTTTTTTCAAATGCGGCCAGCGAACGGGGTGAGGCTTGCGTTTGGCGGCTAAATTCTACTTCGCCCAACTCGCGGAGCAATCGCTCCGGGCGCGCGCCCAGGTCGGTATTTTCCGGCACAAATAGTCGCAGTTGGCTGGACAAGTCTAAATAGGTTTTGTTGTAGGGAGTGGCGGTCAACAAGATGCACAAGCTGTCGTTTTGTTGAATGTACTCTTGAATGGCTTTGTAGCGCTTTCCTTCGCGGTTGCGCAAATTGTGGCTTTCGTCCAGCAGCACCAGTCGGTAGCGGCGGAGGGTGGGGAGATTGTTGATTACCTGCGTGACAGACATCACCTTAGCCCGCAAATCGTACTTGTAAACGTAATCTTCCCACATATTCACCAGGTTTTTGGGGCAGAGGATGAGACTTGTCAAGCCAAAATCTTCTTCAAAAATCTTGGCGACGGCGGTAGCCATAATTGTTTTGCCCAGGCCAACCACATCGCCAATTAGCACGCCGCCGCGTTGATTAAGATGACGGGCGGCAATCTTTACCGCCGCTTTCTGGAAATCGAAAAGTTGGTTTTCAAATTGTTTGGGAATTGAAAATTCGCTCAACCCGGCTCGAGCCTCGCGGGAAAGATGATACGCCATTTTAAGGTAGATGTGATAAGGCGGAATCTGTTTTTCGCCCGCCCAACTGCTTTCGATGATTTCTACTACGTCGGCGGAAATATCCAGACACCAGCGGTCATCCCAACGCTCGTTGAACCATTTAGCCAGTTTGTTGGCGGCGTCTTGCTCCAGAACATCAATGTTCAGTTCCCCTTGCCCGGAGAGTCCGGAGAAGGTGAGGTTACTGCTTCCCATATAGCCGATAATTGGCGTAGCGATGTCTTCCCTGAAGAGTAAATACAACTTGGCGTGAAGTGGATGTCGCAAGAAAAGTTTGACCGTTAATTTGCCGTCTTTGATTTGCTGCGCCAGGCGACGTAATCCCGCTTCATCAACATTGTTGGGCGCGCCCAAGGTGAGTTGGCGGCGAAATTCTTCCGCCAATTCTTTTTTCAGGCGGATGGCTTGCTTGTTATCAATGCGTTCTCCATCCGCTCTAAAACTGAAGGCGGCTTTTAATTCGTCTTGGGGGCGGCGCTGCATTCCAACAAGCAGACGACATTGTGCGTTATCTTCGCCGGTCCAGTTTTCTATCTTCTCATCAATTTGACGCCACCCACGCAGATTGAAGTACCCTACGCTAAAATCGGCGCGATAAGAAACGTCGAGCGTTTGTTTTAAAGTGGGGAGTAACGCTTGTTCGATGTTATCAAAAATTTTGGGCATAGTTTATTCCTGCGCGTCTATTCTTGGCTAAGTATAACATATCTTTGGGGGAGCATCAACGCCGGTTAAAAAAATAGACGCTTCTTACAATGGGGTTCCCTTGCAAAACAAGGGGAAAAGTTGCGCTTTTGAGGAGATGAGTATTTGCCGAAACTTGCCCCACCCTCTGTGAGCCATAATATCGCCTTTTTACGGCTACCTTGCCATCTAAAACCGCTTTTTACCCCTCTCCCAACTTTCATTTTTTTCCATCTTGCAGACCTGCCTCCCCCCTTCCAACTTTTGCATCCCATTGTTTGCCCCACCCTCATTGCCGCGCATTGGTCGGTGAAAAATTGAGTTTGTCGTCGTCAACTTTCCGCACCCCATTTCTGTTGACATTCAACTCACGGGCGCTTACAATGACAAGGACGCGAAGCGGTTTCTTTACCAGGCAAGGGGACAAGGAAAGGAGATGGAGCGCAAATGACGAATGCCTGTCTTGAGCGAAGTCGAAAGGACGAGAGACAAATGACAAAAAACAATCGCCAACTCAGAGACCAGATCAGCGCACAAAGAAGCTGTTGCCGTTGTGGTTGTGTTTGATAACTGCACACCTCACCCACATCCATCAGCCCATCTTCTTTTGTATGCTTGTTGTATTATTTTTGGAATGTCTTTTTTCGCTACGCGAAAAGCACTCCTTACCCCCCCCTGCTTCTCGAAACATCTCCCTGTAATTTTATCCCGATACAAGTACAAACTTGTATACTGCCAACGGTCATAATCTTAACTTTTTATAGGACACAGGTTTCACAGATTTTTATCTTTTTTATCTGTGAAACCTGTGTCCTATAAAAAGCCATTAAAAGTTAAATTTGTGACTCCGTCGAGTATAGTGAGCCTTGTACTAAGTGTAGCCGAAGTAGTAGCCGAACCTAAAATCATCGTAACGCCGGTTGTACTTGTTGGCGTAAACACGGATGAATTGATGCGTGGTAAACACCTCTTCCAGACTGAGGATGACTACCCGAATTTCCACAATATTTTCTTTCATTATTTTGCCAACACTCATCTAATCACCTTTTCCGCGCTACACGAAACTCTATCCAAGCTCAGACACTTTTCCACCGACAATCACCTTAAGTCTAACCGCCCCACTCCCGACAACAACACCCAGAGCGCGCTCGATAACACCCGCCAGACGATGCTCAATCCACTCAGCAAGCAATTCGCTCGGCGCGGCGATGGTATAAACGTCGCCCTCGATGATCAGTAGCTTGCTTGATGCCAGATACGTCGAAAACGCAGCCCGCGTCATCTGCCCGGACAGAACCGAGAGCGTCCCATCCCACAAATCAGCCAGAGGATCAATCTCTACTTTGAGAATCCCCGGCGCAGTCTCTACCTCGCCGCCCGCCAGAGACGATGTCTCCAAACCCTCTCCCCCCTGCTCTGCGTCTCTCCGAACTGCCCTGAGCTTGTCGAATGGGTCAACCACTTCACCCTCACCGATTGGTGCATCAAAAATTATCTCAACGTCACCTTGCCCCTCCACAGAAACCGCTTTATATCCCC
>DUEH01000281.1 GCA_011192195.1 Chloroflexota bacterium
AGGAAGAACTTCAACTCAAACCCCTTGTCCAGCGACAAGCAGAGTATTCAATCGAAAATCGAAAATCGAAAATCGAAAATCGAAAGCCTCTCGTCCAGCGGCAAACGCCGGAGGAAGAGGAAGAACTCCAATTGAAGCCGCTACCTCAACCGAAGCCCCTCGCCCAAAAACCTTTAGTCTCCAACTTCGGCCACCTTCGGCCAATCGTCAATCGTCAATCATCAATCCAAAATCCAAAAGAGGGTTTTGAAACCAGTGACGCCTTCAACCGTAGTCTCTCCGCATCCAGCGGCGGCGGCAGCCCCCTGCCTGACCAACTTCGCGCCGACTTTGAGCCGAAATTTGGCGCTGATTTTGGCAATGTGCGGGCGCACACCGGCAGCAAGGCTGCGCAACTCAACCGCGACATCGGCTCGCGGGCATTTACGCGCGGGCAAGACATCTTCTTTGGCGGCGGACAGTATCAACCTGAAACTACCGGGGGCAAGCGCCTTATTGCCCACGAGTTGACCCATACCATACAGCAAGGCGCGGCTGGTGATCGTATTTCGCCCTGGTGGCCCAAAGGGCACAAATTGGTAACGGAATTGGGTATTGAGGAAGGCGGATTTTCGCGGCAATTTGACAGAGATTCGAGAAAATTCCTGATTGATAATTCGCCCGATATGGATTACATCCAGGATGTTTACGATACTATGGGAGAGGGAGGGAAAATAGGAGACACCAGGCTTGCTTTGTACGAAGGTTTAATCAGATCGGGTAAGCCAGAAGAGCTAACCCGCGCGCGCGAGATGTATGACAACAACGAACTGCACATCCGCAGAAAGGTGTATATGCAGATGCATGGCGAGGCGGGAGAGTATAAGGTCGACAGAGCTACCGCAGCGGCAAGGAATGAAGCTGTGACGAACAAGTTTGTGGAGAAAGCGGCGAACTTGTGGCCCGGCGTAGATGGAGACGCCAACGCCAAGATGCAGAGCCTTACCGTACTCAGCGACGCTTTACACCAGGCGGGGGATAGAGGTTCTCATGAGGAAGGGGCAGCTTTTCAAGGACACGATGTGCGGCTGCAATTGGGCGTAAAAGGACAAGGTAAATATGAGCATTGGTACAAAAAAAGCAGGGAGCCGCAACCTTGGGAACGTCCGTATGGCGGAAGCAAGGAAGGAAAAGGCGGACAAAAATGGGATACAGATAATTTTGTGGTAAATAAAGAGGGGCTGGTTTTGGGAGTGGGTTTTGTGCAAGGCGCTTTGAGCAAGTTTGTTGAGGCGATTAACCTGGGCGAGGGAGAACAGGTTGATATTTACGGACTGGAGCAGCCGGAAAAAAGGAAGTTGAAGGCGAAGAAGTTTGCCCCAAAATCAACCTCGGGGAGCAAAATGACTTCACTTGGGGTAACGTTTGCCGGGAAAACGGGTCTTGGCGTGTGGGGAACCGTGAAGGAGCGAAAGAAAGACAAAACAAGGTTGAGAGAGGTGTTTCGGGAAACTAAAAGGGCAATGGCTCTTAAGGACGCTGAGGATAACGTGGATAACAGGTATAACGAGTCTCGGCGAAGTGTGAGCGATAATGTGCCGGAGGGTTTTGAAAATCTGTTGGCGCAGGGAATGGCTTTCTATGACACAGGGGTGAAACGAGAAGACACAATCGAGATCGCCAAAACCCAATTCAGGATATGGAAAAAACCGCGCTGGCGGGGCGGTTTATCAAAAGAAGATAGACAAGCGCAAGCCATAGTGTACTTTAATGGCAAAGTAGGGCCAGCCCAAAATGATCCCAATCAAGACGCCATTTTGGTTGCCAAACATATCAAAATAGCCTACAAAGATGTTTTTGGCGAGGAACTGGGGGGAGTTATCGATCCGGTAGACGGTCCAAAAACCGAGTACGATTTGAGAGCAGAAGCTTATGCCGGCGCTCACGCGCACTTTAAACATTGGGGGCAAAAGGTTTTTACCAAAACAGAAAGACGAAAGCTGGCTAGAAAGTATCTTCAACAACATAATGACAAAAGCGACATTGAGAAAGACTCCATCAAATTGGCTTATCGCGCCCTGTTCGGCGAGGAAATACCCACCGAGGCGCATGAAAAATTCAGAGAATGGGGACAAGCGCGCGCCAAGGGCGGCTTAAAAAAGAGAAACAGACGGAGCAAGGCTTTAGAATACATCAAAGAACACAGCGCTACGCCGCAAGAAGGTCAAGAAGTTCGCACTACCTACGCCAATATTTTTGGGTCTTCACTGGGGTCGGAGTTTAGAACCAACTTCAAACAGATCCGCCAGAGATTCAAAAAGAATACCAGCGTAGGCGCATTTGAAAAAAGGCATAGGCGTTTGAGAACAGTTGATGCATATTTGCGAGCTTACGAGCGTCGTGAAAAAGCAGACGGTGATAAAGCCGGCAGGAAACAACTCTTGGAGGGGATTGTGATTCCCAATATAATAAATCCCTTGATTACCGCTCACTATTTCAAAGGTAGACTCCAGAATATTCACAATGAATTGGTGACCTTAAGGGATATTCTACAGGAAATAGCTAATGATCTGACCGCTGAAATTGAAAATGAGTAACTATTCACCCTTATGTCATAATGAAAGTCATCTATAGTAACGTTCCCCCGGCGGAAGCCATAGCCGAAGTGGAGGGCGAAATATAATTCGAGAGCGGGTGTAGACGTATTGCGTTCTTCCCTTACTCCCTGCTCCCTACTCCTTACTCCCTGTTATGTTCGACGAAGTAGACGACGCCCTGAAACGTCTCCTGGAAGAGGAGATGGACATAGACAGCAGCGAGATTGACATTCGCTTTGAGCAGCCCAAGCGAGAGTGGAGCGCCCGCCTCAACCGCCCCACCGTCAACCTCTTTCTGTACGACGTGCGCGAAAACGTTAAACGGCGCACTCAATCGCCGGCCTGGTTAGAAACGGGCGGCGGTGGCAATTCCATCACCCAAACCCACCAGCCAATCTGGATGGACCTGCACTATATGATCACCGCCTGGACCAAAGACCCCCAGGACGAGCATCGCCTGCTTTCTAACGTGATTATGGCCTTTTTGCGTCACCCCTACCTGCCGGAAAATGTGCAAGAAGGGGAGCTGGCCGAGAATCCAATGGAAAAGCCGATCAAAGTGGCTCAGTACGACGCCCTGCAAAATATGGACAAACTCTGGGCCGCTATGGACAACGAATACCACGCTACCGTAGATTGCACCCTCAGTCTGGCCCTTGATCCCTTTGAAGAAATCACCACCCCGGTGGTCAAAACCATTGACGTTAGCACCGGTCAGAGCTTTACGCCCGGCTCAGGCTTATTCGAGGATCAAGGCGATTCGCTGCGCAGTTGGTCCGTGGCTGGAACCGTCCACAGCGGCGAATCTCTGGAAGACATTCGCCTGATCTTGCTGGAGCGGGGGCAGTATATCCCCATAGACCCTGCCGGTCGCTTCTTCATCACCAATCTCAGAGAGGGTGAGTATACCTTGGATGTGTTGGTTGAAGGCCGCGCCGCCGAACAACATATCCTGACAGTGCCTTCTGACGATTATGATATTGAGGTTTAGCCACTGCTAAACTTGAAGAAAGGAGGCCTGCTACGATAAAAAACCCGAAAGAGACAGGAAGCAGGAAGAAATAGACAACTTCTCCCTACTCCCTCCCTACTATTTACTACTTACTACCTGAACTCATAAAGGAGTGAATTATGCCTGAATATCTATCCCCCGGAGTCTACGTAGAAGAGGTAGACCGCGGCCCGCGTCCCATCGAAGGAGTGGGCACAGCAATGCCCGTCTTTGTTGGCTTCACAGAGAAAGCCTCTGCGGAAGAAAACATTGACGGCGAAATTGTATCCCGCAACCTACTCAATAAAACTGAATTGGTCACCAATATGACCCAGTTCAAAGAACGTTTTGGCGGCTTTGTAGAAGGCGCTTATCTGCCCAATGCTGTGTACGGCTACTTCCTGAACGGCGGCAATCGCTGCTACGTTCATAGCGTTAAAACCACCCCCAAAGCCGAAGTCGCTCTTTTGAACGCCGAAGGCAAACCTCAACTGCTGGTGCGGGCCAGGCAGTCCGGCTTCGACGGCCTGCGCTTGCGGGTAAAGATTGAGTACACCAATGGCAAGCCGCCCGTCGCTCCCAAAAAATCACCGGCTAAAGGCAAAGAAGGGGATCCACCCCCTAAAACAGCCCCCAAAGCGCCGGCCACCGACCCCTTCACCCTCATTGTTGAACGACAGGGCGTTACCGGCGCCTGGATGCCAAAAGAAACGCTGCGCGATGTGGTTTTAGCCGAAGTAGAAACTGCCGCCGGCGAAAAAGAAGTGCGCGTCACCTACAAAAACAACAAAGCTCCCACCTTGATTGCATTGATGGTGCCGCTGGATACCAAATTGCCGCTGGCCAAACTGTGGCCCGCCGAGCAAGAACAAACCCTTAAAATCCAGCAAAAGCTGATGGCTCCCGCCACCTACGGCGATTTTCAGGGCGATGTGCAGGAACGGGCCGGCATTGACGGCCTGGCCGAGTTCACCGACATCACCATGGTAGTGGTGCCAGATTTAATGACCGTTATGCCCGGCAAAAGCCTGGACCTGGATATGGTCAAAGCTGTGCAAACCGCTATCATTGGCCACTGCGAAATGATGGGCGATCGGGTAGCCATTCTGGACTCCCCGCCCAATATGTCGCCCCAGCAGATCAAAAAATGGCGCGTGGACACGGCCGGCTTCGATTCCAGCTACGCCGCTCTCTACTACCCCTGGATCGAAATAATGGATCCTGTCAACAATCGCCCGATGAAACTTCCCCCCTCGGGGCATATTGCCGGCGTTTGGGCCAGAAGCGACAACACTCGCGGCGTTCACAAAGCTCCGGCCAACGAAGTCATTCGCGGCGCGCTTGGATTAACAAACAGCATCACCAAAGGCGAACACGACACCCTCAATCCGGTGGGCGTGAACTGCGTGCGTATCTTCCCCGGTATGGGCATTAGAATCTGGGGCGCGCGCACCCTGTCCAGCAATCCCCTGTGGCGCTACATCAACATTCGACGCCTCTTCAACTATGTGGAAAAATCAATTGAACTGGGCACAATGTGGACGGTCTTTGAACCCAACGACCCTGCCCTGTGGGGGCGCATTCGCCGCGATGTGGGCGCTTTCCTCTCCGGCGTATGGCGCTCCGGCGCGCTCTTTGGCGGCACCCCCTCCGAAGCCTTCTACGTTAAGTGCGACGAAGAGATCAACCCGCCGGAACAGCGCGATGTAGGGCAGTTGGTGGTTGAGATTGGCATGGCGCCTGTCAAACCCGCCGAATTTGTCATCTTCCGCATCAGCCAGTGGGCGCCCGGCGCAGGCGAATAGGCGCAGGTGTGAAAGTGAGCAGGTGAGAAAATGCTTGCTCGCTTACCTTCCAGATAGTTACGGATACTTCGGCTACGCTCAGCACAAGTATTCATCCGTAACAGGTGGTATGCGGATATATATCCGCTGATTACGGGTTGCAGATACATATCTGCAACCATCAGGTTGAAATTTCTAACTTTAATACAAGGAGATAAACCTATGCCAGTAAGAGATACCGATCCCCTTCTTGGGTTTAATTTTAGTCTTGAAGTGGCCGACCATAACGTAACCGGCTACTTCACCGAAGTCGGCGGCCTGACTTCGGAACACGATGTGGTTGAACACAAAGTGGTCACCGAAGATGGCCGCGAAGTGGTGCAAATGATCCCTGGCCGCGTCAAATGGGCAGAGATCAGCCTCAAACGCGGCATCACCGCCGACGTGGGCTTTTGGGAATGGCGCGATCTGGTTGTGCAGGGCGATATTGACGGCGCCCGCACCACCGTCACCATTCAAATGTACAATCGCAACTACGAGCCGGTCAGCACCTGGACCCTCTTCAACGCCTGGCCCTCAAAAGTTTCCGGCCCGGAACTCAAGTCAGACAGCAACGACTTCACCGTAGAAGAACTGACCTTGATCCACGAAGGCATGAAACGAGACGACTTCGACAGCGGCCCGGCCGGCGATCCGTCTTAAGGATTATAGACAAGGAGACAAGGAGACAAGGAGATGGGGAGACAAGGAGCAGGTGTACAGGCGTAACCCATTACGCGCTGCGCATCAATCTCCCAATCTCCCAATCTCCTTGTCTCCTTGTCTCCCCTTCTCTAGCGCAATGGAGATTCACTATGGCAGATGCTGTTGACGTTCTTGTCCCGGAAGTGAAAGCCTCTCCGTTTTTCTCGGATCCTACACCTTTACTGGTTCACCGTTTTGCCGTGGAAGTTTCAGTAGGGCCAATGTCCTTGCCGGGGACATTCATTTCAGATATTGTTGACGTTGGCTTTCCTCTCACCGGCTACTTCAGCGAAGTAAGTGGACTTGAAGCAGAGGTAGGTGTGATAGAGTACAAAACGGTCACTGTTTTTGGCGAAAGGATCACCCAAAAAATTCCAGGTCCGCCCAAATGGGGAGATGTTGTTCTGAAAAAGGGTGTAACCGATGATATGAGCTTTTGGGGCTGGCAGGAAGCGATTCAAAAAGGAATGGTTTTATTGTCGCGGGCTAATGTAAGTATTTTTATGTACGACATAGAAGGGAACGCCAAGGCCAAGTGGGACCTGGATAAAGCCTGGCCCTCAAAGATTTCCGGCCCCATCCTCAACGCCGGCACAAACGAGATTGGCGTAGAGGAAATAACCCTTGTTCACGAAGGGATCAGGCGGGTTTCTTTGGGGATTGTTGGCGCTGCCGCTTCTGCGCTCACAGATTTCTTGTAATGGTAAGGATTTAATATGGCTACTACAACTCCCCCGCCGCCAACTACAACCGGACGCTCATCAACTACCGACCCTGATCCAAAATCTGATCCACTCTTGACATTTATGTTTTCAGTAAGTGGAACTATTAGCGGGTTGGGCGAGATTCAGGGCTATTTTAGCGAAATAAGCGGTCCCAAGGAAGAGGTTGCGGTGGTGTCCTTTAAAACAGTTCATTTTCGTAAAAACAAGCGAGGAAGCCCCACAAGCCTTAAACTGCCCGGTAGACCCAGCAAAGAACCTATTACCCTTAAACGAGGCCTCACCAATGATATGACATTTTGGGAATGGTGGCGATTGGTTAGAACAGGTAAATTGGCAGATGCTAAAACTAATATAACTATTACTATGTATAATAGAAAATATGAAGCTTTGGTGCAATGGGATGTGAAAGGCGCCTGGCCTCATAAAATCTCTTTTCCTGATTTTCAAGCTGGCAGCAGCGAGTTTGGCCTGGAAGAAATAACCCTGGTTCACTCCGGCTTCGAGTTCAAAACGGTTGGGGCCAGCAGTAGTTCTGCGTCAGAAGATGCAGGAGCAGATATGTTTGCGGCAATGACCGGGGGCGTCTTTGATTACTTTGATTATTACGCATAACGCGCCACAGGCCGGGGGCTTTTGGGGGGGGTTCCCCCCATTTTTCTTCCTCAAGATATTCTCGCGGAAGGCGCAATAATATAAGGAATAGACTATATGGCTGATACAACCGGACATGAAACTAATGCGCCCATATCAAAATCTGATCCCCTCCTTACCTTTATGTTTGCTCTGGAAGGGGAGATTCCAGATCCGGACCCTCAAAATTCAGGAAATACAATCAAACTTGACGGCTACTTCACCGAAATCAGCGGGCCGGGTGATGAACACGATGTGGTTGAATTCAAGACGGTCAACCAAACCAGCACCGGCATCTCAGAAGCCACTATTTTGCTTCCGGGGCGTAATGAAACCAACGAAGTGACCCTTAAGCGGGGCATTACCAAAGATATGACCTTTTGGAAGTGGCGAGACCTGGTCAGACAGGGTAGAATAGACGAAGCTCGAACGAACTTGTCAATCATTATGTACAATCGCCGCTATGAACCCATTGTCAGATGGGATATTGGGGACGCCTGGCCCAAAAAAATAACCGGGCCTGATTTCCAGGCCGGTAGCAGCGAATTTGGCGTGGAAGAAATAGTGCTTATGTACCACACTCTGGAATTTAAAGAATACACGCCGACGCCTTGATTTACGAGTTCAGATTCAGATGGTTAGGGATACTTCGGCTACGTTCAGCACAGATATGTATCCGTAACCCACGCTTCGCGTATGCCGACACTTCGGCTGCGCTCAGTGCAAGCTTAAGTCGGCGCGCAAAGCGTACCCGTTACAGGGTTAACCCTGTAACGATCTAAAATGCCCCTGTCTTTTGCCAATGACAAGGGACAAATGACGAAGGACAAATAATGACCATCCAAACCGAATTTGAATTCACCTTGCCGCGCGGCTACGTAGACGCCGACGGAAATGTTCACCGGGAGGGGGTAATGCGCCTGGCTACCGCTATGGACGAAATTGCCCCCCTGCGGGACCTGCGCGTTCGTTCTAATCAGGCTTATCTGGTGATTGTTCTCCTCTCCAGAGTAATTGTCAGATTGGGAACCTTCTCCAGAGTCAACACTCAGGTTATCGAGCGCCTTTTTGCCGCCGATCTGGCCTACCTGCAAGCCTTATACCGCCAGATCAACGAAGGCGGAA
>DUEH01000282.1 GCA_011192195.1 Chloroflexota bacterium
ACGCCGCCGTGAGAAGTTGAATCGCCCATTCGGGCAGCCGGTTGGCCCATAAAATCCTCCTTGAGAATGAGCGAATGGGCGAATGGCGAATGGGCGAATGATGTTTCACGCAAATTCGTCATTCGCAAATTCGCAAATTCGCAAATTCGCCATTCGCCATTCGCCATTCGCTCATTCTCAAGGAGGATTTTATGGGCCAACCGGCTGCCCGAATGGGCGATTCAACTTCTCACGGCGGCGTGATCACCGTCGGTTTTCCCACCGTGCTGATTGGCGGACAGCCCGCCGCGCGTGTGGGCGATATGCACACCTGCCCCATGTTCAACGGGCCGGTGCCGCACGTTGGCGGGCCGATCATACCCCCCGGCGCCGTCACCGTCCTCATCGGCGGACAGCCCGCCGCCCGAATGGGAGACCAGGCCACCTGCACCGGCCCTCCAGATGCCATCGTCAAAGGCTGCCCCACGGTATTGATTGGGTGAGCGGGCAAATGGCGAATGTGCGAATGGACGCTAGAGAAGTTAGATCGTAAATCCAAAATCGTAAATCCAAAATCGTAAATCCAAAATCAAGATGACTGACAACATCAGAAACAAAGAATTTTTAGGACAAGGACTGACCTTTCCTCTGCAAATCAATTCGCGGGGGGGGATTGCCTTGGCCAAAGGCGAAAACGATATTGCCCAGGCCATTCAAATTATCTTGCAAACCTCTCCCGGCGAGCGCGTGATGCGGCCTGAATTTGGCTGTCGTTTGCAGGAATTGGTCTTTGCCCCCAAAAATACCGAAACTATCAACATGGTCATTGCCTACGTTACCGACGCTCTGGATCGCTGGGAACCGCGCATCGAATTACAGAGTGTGAACGTACTCGATGACCCCCAAAGCGACGGCGCGCTGCTGGTTGAGATCAACTATATCGTCAGCAGCACCTATAACGAACGCAGCATTGTCTATCCCTTCTACCTGTCGGGGGAGGAATGAGCGAATTGGCGAATGGCGAATGGGCGAATTTAACGAAAAAAGGAATACTTTATAGTCTGGCGCCCAACTTTCAAGAATATAATGTTGAGCAGTTGGATCTGGCGCAACACCAGGAGTTGGTCATCGAACGCACTCTGGCCTACGGCAACCGCGCAGAAGTGCGATGGCTTTTTGATGTTTATGACGCAACCCAAATCAAGGAATGGGTCATGCGTCAGGGGAATCGGCGTCTACCCTGGCGGCGTTATAATATGTGGTGCGTTCTCCTGAAACTTCCTCCGGCCCGCCGATATCGAAGTGAAGAGCAAAGAATATGGCCGTTCTGAAGAAAATCCACTGGGATGCCGTAACGCCTCAGATGCGTGATTTGCTCGAATTCATTGGACGACAGCCCTTTAGCCAGCGTTTTTACCTGGCCGGGGGAACTGCTTTGGCATTGCGACTGGGACATCGGTATTCTGTGGATTTAGATTTTTTTTCGGAGACAGATGAAATTTTGCGCCCAACTCGTCGGGAAATTTTACAGAGCCTGACTTCCTATTCGCCAGAAGCAATTGAAGACGTGGATGGCAATTTGTTGCTTCTTGTACCTGTCTTGAGCGTAGCCAAAAGGTCAAGGTTGCGCGTGGGTTTCTTTGGATATGGGTATCGCTTGCTTCAAGCAGCAGATACGGTTGAAAATGTTGCCGTGGCTTCGATAGTTGACATCGGACTAATGAAGTTAGATGCCCTGATTAGCCGGGGAAGCCGTAAAGATTTTTATGACCTCTATTTCATAACGCAACAAATTTCATTATCAGAACTACTGGCGTTGGGAAAAAGCAAATACCCTTATGCCCGCGATTTTGAATTGATGGCCGTTGAGAGCCTGCTAATGTTTGAAAATGCGGACCGGGATTTACAGCCGGATATGGTAACCCATATAACCTGGGAAACGGTTCGAGATTTCTTTATCAGCGAGGCGCGGAAATTGGCCCAACATTGGTTTGGAAACAAGGAGTAACGCCATAATGCCTTTACCAGAACCAAATCTTGACGATCTACGCTTTCAGCAAGACCTGGTTGACGAAGCCCGGCTGCGCATCATTCGCTATTGCCCGGAGTGGACCGACTATAACGTCAGCGATCCCGGCATTACTTTGATCGAACTTTTTGCCTGGATGACCGAGCAAATCGTCTACCGTCTCAACCGGGTGCCGGACAAAAACTACATCAAGTTTCTGGATATGCTAGGCGTTAAATTGCAACCGGCCAGCCCCGCTCGCGCCGAGTTGACCTTTCGCCTCTCTGCGCCTTTGCCTTTGGGACCGGAGAACGATACCGTTGCGGTAGTGTCCAAAGGCATTGAAGTGGCTACCCTGCCCAGCGATGATGTGCCGGAGATTATTTTTACCACCGATGAAAAACTGACCATCAGCCCGCCTATCCTTACCGACCTGCGCCGCGAGGTGGAATTTCACAAGAATTACATCCCTCGGCTGGGCATTGAAACTTTTTACGCCTTTAAACGTCCGCCGCAAGAGGGCGATACCTTCTATCTTGGCTTTGACCCGGATACCGACCTGCGCGGTCACATTTTGCGCCTGACATTCTGGTGCGATTCAACCCAGGCCACCGGCGTCAAGCGAGAAGACCCGCCGCTGGTGTGGGAGTGTTCCATTGGCGATGGCGAGTGGCAAGCGGTGCAGCCCAGCCTGCGGCGCAACGAAAAAGACACCACCGGCGGCCTCAATAATCCGCAGGGCGCTTTAACCTTGTACCTTCCCCTTGATGCCAAAGCGGGTGTAGTGCGAGGCCGCAACGCCTTTTGGCTCCGTTGCCGATTTGAGCAGCGCCGCCCGGAGCAGGGTTTGTATAGTCAATCGCCGCGTATCACAAATGTAGCTGTTCACGCCATTGGCGCCGCCACTACCGCCACCCACGCCGTTTATCAGTACGAAGAACTCTTGGGTGAAAGCAATGGCGATCCCGGCCAAATCTTTCAACTGGATAACGCCCCCATTTTAATCCTGGATGAAGGGGAAGGGGTGATGGTTGAAGAGATTGTGGACGGCGAGTTGGTCTTTGTTCCCTGGGAATACGCGCCCGATTTCTCCACCTCCACCCGCTTTGATCGCCATTTCAGCGTAGATGAAGCCAGCGGCGAAGTGAGCTTTGGCCCCTCTGTTCGCCAGCCCGATGGATCGGTGCGGCAATATGGCCGCGTGCCGGAAGTAGGTCGAAAAATAATGTTCAGCCAGTATCGCTATGGCGGCGGCGTAGCGGGCAATGTCCCGGTTGGAAAAATCCAGATTCTTCGTTCTGCCGTTCCTTACATTGACCAGGTAAGTAATCTCAAGCCTGCCGCTGGCGGTCGAGACCAAGAAAATATGGACGAGGCCAAGTTCCGCGCCCGCCGCGAACTTCGCGCCCAGAAACGCGCCGTTACCGCCGAAGACTTTGAATACCTGACTCTGGCGGCCACGCGAGAGGTGGCGCGGGTGAAGTGTAACGCCCCGGGTAAAGACAATCGCGCTCTTCCCAGCGGGATGATTGAAATTCTCCTTGTTCCCGCCGCCGTTGAATCTCTGCGAATGGGCGATAGATCCGCCCTGCGCGTTGACCAGACCTTGATTGACACCGTTAAAACCTACCTTGACCGCTATCGCCTGCTGACCACCACCCTGCGTATTCGGGAACCGAACTACATTGGCGTCAAAGTCATCGCCCAAATTGTCCCCCACGAATTTCACAACCCGGATGTGGTTGAGGACAGGGTACTTGAAACCCTGGATTATTTCATCGCCCCGCTGTCAATGACCTTGCGCGGAGAAGAACCGGACGACCTTTCGACTATTACTTCGGCTTCGCTCAGCACAAGGCTCAAGGCAGGAATACTGGACAGCGAGTGGGAAGGCTGGCCCTTTGGCCGGGACCTGTATCAAGCTGAAGTCTATTCGCTTATTCAGCGCGTTAAAGGGGTTAAACACGTGCTGGACGTGCAATTAAAAGTGCGTCCCGTTATCCCCAGCGAAGAAATTCTGACGCCCATCATAGAAGAACCTGAACCTGAATCGGAACCGGAAGATGAGGCAGAGTCGCCTCGCGCTCAGGATGATGAAGCGGGTGAGGAAACAGAAGATTTTGACTTTGAAGAAGAGTACGGTTTGACCTTGATTGAGGACAGAGCGATTGAAGTGTTCTCGGATACGCTTCTTTGTTCTCTGGAACACGAAGTCATAATTGTAGAACTATAGCGGGTGAGCAAGTGAGCCGGTGAGCGGGTGAGCGGGTGTGAATTTGCCCACCTGCTCACCTGCTCACCTGCCCACCTGCCCATCCGCTCACCTGCTCACTTGCCCGCCTGCTGTTCCCAAGAGGACTATGAATACAAAACAAGCTCCTGTAAATGTGGCCCACGTAGCCAACTTCTATAACCGCTACCCCGGCGAATCAGTGACCTTTTTCACTCGCCTTGAGATTCATCAGCCCGTGTCCGGCTTGAGTCTCGGAATTTCTATTCCCACGGGCCTGGTCAGCGGCGATGCGCGTTCGTCTGCCAGACACGATGACGCGCTGCCGTCCGCGCAGATTCACGCCGATGGTCGGGATTTGATCTGGTCATTGTCTGCTGCGCTGGAAGCCGGAACCGTCATCGAATATGAATTGGATGCGCTGGTTTCCCCCACGCCCGAAGATTTAACCTTGACTACTACCGCCATCGCTACAGTCGAGTACAAAGATACAAGCGCTTCCGCCGTCGAAGGGGCCGCCATTCGCGTGAAAGCCAAAGGCGCTTATCTGGATTATCTGCCCGCCCTTTATAACCAGGATGAGTTGATGGGGCGGCTTTTGATGCTTTTTGAAAGTTTCTGGAAGCCTGTCGAGGGACAAATAGACGCGATTACCAACTATTTTGACCCCTACCTCACCCCGTCGGACTTCCTGCCCTGGTTGGCCTCGTGGATGCACCTGGCTTTGGATGAGCGCTGGCCGGAAGAGAAACGCCGTTTATTACTCCATTCGGCGGCTCAGCTTTACCGGATGCGCGGCACCAAAGCGGGCTTGCAGCGATACCTGGAAATTTACACCGGCGAAGTCGCCGAAATCACCGAACGCCGGGCCAGTAATTTTCGTTTGAGCGAGGGAGCCAGATTGGGCGAAGGCATTGCCTTGGGGCGAGACAACATCCCCCACACCTTTGACGTTGCCCTGCGCCTGCCTCCCGTTGAATTACCTGATTCCAACGCGCCCGACGCCAGGCGTCAACGCGCCCGAAAAGAAGCGGAACGCCGCCATACCATCGAGCAGATCATTGAATCTGAAAAACCGGCGCATACTAAATATCAATTAACAATTAGCAATGAACAATGAACAATTAACAATTAGCAATTAGCAATTAGCAATTAGCAATGAACAATGAACAATGAACAATTAACAATTGACAATTAACAATTGCTAATTGATATTGGAGATGATTATGATCACAGACGAACAATTACACCAAATCCCCATCCGCCGTATTGAACCTTTTGACGGGATGAGCATTACCGCCGAAGTGTGGGGCGAGGCTCACGAATATCACCGCCAGCGCGGGCGTTTGCACCATAAACTGTCCCACAGCGCGGGCATTTTGACCGGCCTCAAGGTTATTGCCAATGATCCACCCGACGACGCCGTTTATATTATGCCCGGCGTAGCCCTTGATTCTGAAGGCCGGCTCATCGTCATCCGCGAAGCGATTACTTACGATCTGGGGAAGGCAAAGGGATTGGTCTACATCCTGCTCAACTACGACGAAAGTTCTCCCCGCCCGGATGATACCCGCGTCTACGAAGAAGGCGACCCCAATTACATTCGCAGTCGCTATTCTCTGGAAGCCGGAACCCGGTTGCCAAAAACGCCTTATGTGGAACTGGCTCGCGTGCGGCGCGTTACGGTCAGGTCTAATCTCAAAAACGCCAAAAATCTTGATAGTCCGGGTAAAAACGAAATTGATTTGCGATTTCGGCGGGAGGTAGAGGCTGCGCCTCCCGGAGCAGTCAGTATGGCCGTCTGCGCAGTTGGCGACGCCAGTACCGTCGTAAAGTCTGGCCTGAGCGCAGTCGAAGGGCACGCTGCGGGCGCTAATAATCTGGCGCGCGCCCTCAGCCACAGCGAAGCCTACAAACTGTGGGTGGATGATGATGCTTCCCTGAATGACGATTTGCAGCCCTACGATTTGGTCTACCTGGTGGGACAGTCTGCCTTCCAACTGACCGCCGACGAAATGAAGCCCCTGTATGATTACCTGCAAAGCGGCGGAACTTTGCTGGTGGAAAGTTGCCGTCGCAAGGTCAAGAAGGGAAACCCGCCCGCCGACGCTTCGTTCCTGGACTTGTTTACTTCTTTGGGCGTTAATCTGAAACCGCTGTCCGCCGACGATACCCTTTTGAAAGCGCCTTATTTCTTCACCGCCCCGCCCGCCGGTTTTGAAAGCGAAGGTCAACCCGCCATCCAAATTAGCGAAGGCGTCATCTTCAGTTCCTTCGATTTTGGCTGCTTGTGGGCCGGAGACCGTCGCAGCGGCGCAGCCTCAAGAGAAGAACTTCGCAGCGCAATGGAATGGGGCGCAAATATTGTGGCTTACGCTTTAAGAAGGAGCAAGGAGTAAGAGAGGCACTGGGGGCCTTGAATGGGGTTGGCGTAAAGGATAAAAAATCTAACCACGAATAGCGCTAATTTACACGAATATAAAAATTAAAAATTAGTGAAAATTCGTGTTACAGGTAAAGTACCCCCGCAAGCTATAGGCTAACAAAATTTCTGTTTCGCCTTAAGTTGATAGTCAACTCAGACGATTGAAACATTACGGCAAATAACAAGGTTTTTTATGACAATCCAAAATCTGAAATCTGAAATCCAAAATCCTCGTCTGGCTCAACGAATGAGCCGCCTGGGTTCAGAAACCGCTTTTGACGTGCTGGCTCGCGCCAAGGCGCTGGAAGCGCAGGGGCGGGAAATCATCCACCTGGAGTTGGGAGAACCCGATTTTTTGGCCGCGCCGCACGTGACAGAAGCGGCAATGCAGGCGCTGCAAGCAGGCGACACGCGCTATAACAACGCCGCCGGCATCCCCGCCTTTCGAGAGGCCATTGCCCGACACATTAGCCGCACGCGCGGCGTTGACATACAGCCGGAGCAGGTAGTAGTTACGCCGGGCGCCAAGCCGATTATGTTCTTCGCCATTTTAGCGCTGTTAGAGGCGGGCGACGAAGCCATCTATCCCAACCCCGGTTTCCCCATCTACGAGTCGATGATCAACTTTGCGGGCGCTAAACCCGTCCCCCTCCCGCTGCGAGAAGAGAGCGCCTTCCGCTTCAACGCCAACGAATTTCGCGCCCTGCTCACAGAGCGCACCCGGCTCATCATCCTGAACTCGCCGCATAACCCAAGCGGCGGAGTTTTGGCCCGGCAGGACGTGGAAGCCATCGCCGAGGCCGCCCGCGAGCGCGACATTATGGTTCTCAGCGACGAAGTGTACAATCAGATCATCTATCAGGGCGAACACGTCAGCCCTCTTTCTCTGTCCGGTATGCAGCCGCACACCATCCTGCTGGACGGTTTTTCCAAAACCTACGCGATGGGCGGCTGGCGCTTGGGCTACGGCGTGATGCCGCTGGAACTGGCGGAACACGTGACAAAACTGGTCATCAATTCCAACTCTTGCACCCCCCCCTTCATTCAGCGAGCCGGCATTGCCGCTCTGGAAGGCCCCCAGGATCAGGTTGCAGAAATGGTCGCCGCTTTTGCGGAGCGGCGCGAACTCATTGTAGACAGATTGAATAAAATCCCCGGCTTCCGCTGCGTCCCATCGCCCGGCGCCTTTTACGTCTTCCCCAACATCACCCAAACCGGTATGTCTTCCAAAGCCCTGAGCGATTACCTGCTGGAAAAAGCCGGGGTCGCCCTTCTCGGCGGCGACAGCTTTGGCCGTTACGGAGAAGGCTATTTACGCATCAGCTACGCCAATTCAATGGACAACATCCGCGCGGCTTTGGAGCGTATTGAACGGGCGATGAGGGAGCGGGCGGAATAGTTATCAGCGGCAAAAGTGGTACTCGCGTGCGCTATGCGCTATAATATGTAGTATAGTATATATTTTGGAAGGCGACTATGCATAAAATTATTGGCGTAACAGATCTGCAACGAAGTTTTCGTACGGTTTTTGATGAAGTCGCGCGCAAAAATACACCTTATGTCTTAACCCGAGGCAGCCGCCCTGAAGCGGCATTGATACCTTATGAAACCTTTTTGCAGTTTCAAGCGTTTCAGGAAAAAGCAATTTTAGAACGTTTTGACCGTTTCAGCGCCAGGATGATTGAACAGAACGCCGCTTATAGTGAGGCAGAGATAATTACCGATATTGAGGATATCCGAACGGAGTTGGAATAGTGCGCGTTGTTGTAGACACAAACGTTTTTGTCAGCGCGCTTATCAGACCCGGCGGAAAACCGGGACAAATCATTCAGCGCTTGCGTGATGGCAGTTTCACCTTGCTTTACTCGGATGCCTTGCTGAAT
>DUEH01000283.1 GCA_011192195.1 Chloroflexota bacterium
AGCGACGATGAGATTCGGGGGGAGGTGATTTTACAGGCAGGGCTGTTGTTGCTAAAATATATTTATCGGGATGAGTTGAAGGAACGACTGCCGGAGATATTGAGCTTGTTACAAGAATTATCAGACCGGCAGAGCGCGTTGGAATATCTGGAAACGATTTTAAGGTACATATCCGGGGGAACGGATAAGTTGAGTGAAGAAACATTGAAAGAAAGCGTGAGTGAGCTATTTCAGGAAGGAGGAAGCGTTATGGCAACCTTAATGGAGCAGTGGATAAATCAAGGACGGCAAAAAGGACGGCAAGAAGGACGGCAAGAAGGACGGCAAGAAGGACGGCAAGAAGGACGGCAAGAAGGACGGCAAGAAGCCTGGGAGGCAATGTATAAAACCTTGCGTCAGGTGCTGGTTCTTCTATTTGATGTGCCATTGGAGCATTTTGACGAACGTTTGCAAGGACTGGATTTGTCGGACCTGAAACAATTGAGTGAAACAGCGTTTGCAATGAAAACCCTGTTCGAATTTGAGGCGCAACTGAAGGACCTCGAAACTAAAAAAAACAAAAAATGATTACGCGACAATAGAGCAAATAGTTTATGTCCGTCTTTTCCCTCAACCCCACCGAACCGGGTCTACTTGACCCCAAGGGCAACCCCTTCTTCACCTTTGGCGTCAACTACGAAGGCTACTTTGACCGCGCCTGGGCAATGTGGCGTAATGATACCTTCAATCTGGCCTTGATTGAAAAAGATTTTGTCAAAGCGCGAGTCAGCGGTTTCAATATGCTGCGCCTCTTTATTCAAAAAGAAAATCGTCTGGCAATAGAAAAAGGGGACTGGCAAAAAATTGACGCGGTTTTCAATTTGGCGCGCAAGTACGGTCTCTACGTGATGCTCACCTTCAACGATGAACACAGCCGTTATTTGGCGCGCGTGGGTCAGTTCAACGCTAAAATTTGCCGGCATTTCAAGGGCGATCCCATCATCCACAGTTGGGACATCGAAAACGAGCCGCGTCTTTACAACTTGTTGGTCGCCGTTTATCCCGGCGGGCAGTGTCCCCTGCTTACTTCTGCGCTGGTAGACCACTACGGTGAATTTGTTCCCCGCAGCCAGACCGATGGAAAGCGTGTTCCGGGTAATCCGTGGGATGACAAAAACAAAACTTTTTACTACCACAACGCAGTCAAAGCGTACACCCGCTTCACCACCGACGCCGCTCGTTCCGGCCTGCCCTCCATTGTGGACTATATGAACAGTTCGCAATCGGCCAAATGGCGGCCATTTCTGAACTTGCTGGATCAAACTATCGCCGCCTGGATTGCGCCTCAGATGGAACCGATGAAACTGGCCGACCCCAACCGCCTTTTCAGCATCGGCTGGAATTGGGAAGATCTGGCGGCGATGCCCGTCAATCGCGTGTTGGATTTTCATCAGATACACAAATACGGCAAAGTAGGGTACAAAACCCTCAACAAAACCTTTAGTATGCTTACCGCGCTGAACCGTACTTTCCCCAACCAGCCTCTCATTATGGGCGAATTTGGCTACTCTACCGACGAAAGCCGCAAAGCCGAAACGCCGCGCCCAATAGACCCGCGCGTTGCTGCCCTGCACGAGGCCGCCCTGATGTGCTTCATCCGCTCCGAAGGGATGTCCGGCGGTATCAAATGGATGCTCAACGATGTGCGCAACGCCCCCAACCCTTTTGAAGCGGGGCTGGGCGTGTACGCCGACTTCGACAAGGAGAAACCCTCGCGGCGTATTTACGCGCATCTGGCCTCGATATGGCGCAATACCCAAGACCGGGGGCATCTGCGCGTTACGCCCGATAACCAGACGCATATTCAGATGCACTACCAGTGCGAACGGGGCGGTCTGAGCGGCGGCGGCGCGTCGGAAGCGCCGGTAACGTGGCAGGCAAGCAAGCCAACGCATATCTTCACCAGTTGGGACATCAGCGGGCAGGTGCGCGTTGAAGCAGACGCGCCGGCGCAGGTACAGCTCGATCCGGCGGCGCTGTCGCCGCGCTGGATAGGAGACGGCGGAGCGTCTGTTTACCGGCTTGGAGGAGATACCTTCAGCCCTGAGGGAATCCATCCTCCCGGACAGCCTGTTTCCCTTTCGTTGACAGATGATGATCCTCGGCTGGTAACACCTTTGGGCTAAACAAGTTTCACCACAGCGGATGAAAACCGGTTTTATTCGCCATTCGCACATTCGCCTATTTTCAAGGGGGAAAAACAATTATGAAAATATTAATGCCAAATCACTTTCCCCTGCAAGGCTCGGGGAGCGGTATTTACACAATGAACGTGGCAACGGAACTGGTAGAAGCAGGTCACGAAGTCATGGTAATTGTGCCGGATCATCAGCCGGTAGACGGGTATCCCTTTCCCGTAAAAACGATTATTTTTAGCAATGGGAAAAACAACAACCCGCAGTTGGACTTCAACTTTCCTTGTTTTACCACGCACCCCCAAAGCGCTACAACGTTTTATGAGTTAAGCGATGAACAACTTCAAGCTTACTTGAACGCCTGGGAACAGGCATTTACGGAAGCCATCGAGAAATTTAAGCCGGATGTTATTCACGCTCATCACGTTTGGGTAACGCCTTACGTGGCGCGCAAAACCGGGCTGCCGTACATAATCAGTTGTCACGGTACCGATTTGATGGGCTTCAAGGAGGGCTTGCGTTATCAGGAAATGGCGCTGATCGGCGCGCAAAATGCCAGTAGTGTCATTGCTATTTCCAGACAGGTGAAGGCCGATGCAGAAGCGGCTTATCAGCTTTCCGGCGATAAAGTGCCGCTCATCTGGAACGGTTTTGGCGCGGAACATTTTAA
This sequence comes from Chloroflexota bacterium, assembly GCA_011192195.1. Taxonomy (GTDB): domain Bacteria; phylum Chloroflexota; class Anaerolineae; order 4572-78; family 4572-78; genus DUEH01. Next base: position 2,845 of record DUEH01000283.1, read on the forward strand.
ATTGCTCCCGGATGCCACCAAAGAAGCTGTACTGGCTGATTTTGGATTGACCGGAGCGGATAAACCGTTGATCAGTTTTGTGGGTAAATTTACCGATTTCAAGGGGATAGACGTGCTGCTCAAATCCGCAGCCATTTATGAGAAGGAACTGCCCGGCGCGCAAACGCTGCTGGTAGGCGGTGGGCAACTATGGGATGAAATGCGCGCCCTGCGAGACGAACTGGGCTTGCAGGGGGTTCGTTTTTTGGGACACCAGCCGCAGGATCAGGTTGCCCGCGTTTACAACGCCGCCGATGTATCGGTTGCGCCATCGCGGATAGAGCCGTTTGGTCTGGTAGCGGTTGAAGCTTTGGCCTGCGGAACGCCGGTTGTTGCCACCAACGCCGGCGGCCTGCCCGATTTCATCAACGAAGAGGTTGGCGCGTTGGTTCCAATGGAAGACCCGGAAAGTCTGGCAAGCGCCATCATCTACGAAATTAAAAATGGAACCAAGCAGACCAAGGGCGTTTACGCCAATCAATACGCATTTGAAAACTTCACCTGGTCGCAACAAGTTGCTCGGATGGTAAAATTGTACAAAGATGCGATAAAAAAATAACCGGCGGATCAACAACCTCTCTCTAAATACTCTGAAAGAAAACGTTGAGGATTCATTTCTATCTCTCTCCACTGTTCTTCGGAAAGAGTATGGAAAAATTGAACTAGCTCATCATTTTGATCAATGGTCTGATAGCGTTGAGAGATATTGACGATCTGCATAATCTGGTTCAAATACGTTTGAGTCAATTGAGCGCCCTGTTGCGTGGAAGCGGCCTCAGAGTCTACATAAGCAATACCTCGCTTATTTAAAAGAATGCCGTGATAAAGGCAGGCTACCAATAATTCTATCTGATAAGGGAAAGTGTAAATCTGGATGCTATCCAGGATTTTTTGCAAGGCTTCCGCTGTAAAAGCTTTGAATCCACGGTTTGTATCCACTATTTGCTGCGCCAGTTGCGGTAGCAAATGTTGCCATATTTGGATGAATAGTTTGCCTCGCTTATTGCGAGAACCACCGACAAATGCTGCGGAATCGAGTTCGCGCCTGGAACCTGCTACAGCCTGCGCTTTGCCTGTCAGAATATCCTCTATCAAGATACCAACTTGCGCCGGATGTATTGAAAGGTCTGCATCGTTGTCTACCAGAATGTGAAGCCCTTTAACCTCATCGTTGACCGTTTTTCGCGTTCCATAGAGAAGTGCGCCGCCTTTCACACTGCCATTGGAGCCAGCTTTATGGGTTAAGTTTGGCGGCAGGTCGGGATTGTGGTCATCAATTGCATCTCTTAAAAAGAATACCCGATACTTCCCATTGTCATAATCTTCAGCATACTCTCTCAAGATTTCTTGAGCCATTCCGCCTGAATTATCGGGGCATTCATCGTCAATAACAACAAAGCGAGCCTCAAAATTAGCAGATAACCTTTCCAACTGGCGAAGACTTTTGACTTTGTAGCGAATAGAGTTTTCACCGTGTGGATGTTCTTCTCTGCGCTGCATACGTCCGGTTTCTTTGTAAACAGGATTCAACAGGGTAAGCGTTACTGGCGCTTCTAAACTTCGTATAATTCGCCAGGATTCAACAATTTTCAGGGCTATTCTAAACCCCAAAGCATCTGTGTTATATTGTCTGGCTAATTTGTCTATTTGACTATAAGCCAATGGTTGATTCTGATACCAGGTATCAATTGTCTCTGTGTATGCGTCAAAAACGGGTGTAGTTGTATCGTAGGCTTCTGTAATTGATGGCGATTGGGCGATTAATCTTTCGATGGTGGTATTAGAGTCACGATATGTTGAGGACATAGAAATATTCTCCTTATCCAGTATTCAATTTGGCTCTTTGGGGCTTGCCGTGCAGCTCGGCTTGAATTGCCAAATCCGGGTCGCATCCAGTGCAATGACGCATCTTGTGCCACAAAATTGGAAAAAGATTGAGATTTTTTTGAGGGCAGAGGGATTCATCGAATCTGCTTACCTATCGCGGTTGGCGAGTAGATCAATGTAGGCTGCGTCTATCAAATCGGCTTCGGCAATCCCCAGCTTTGCCATCAACTCGGAGGCAATGGTTTCTCCCGCTTCGTCGTTTTGGCCGGGTCCGAGAACTACTTCAAGTTCCATGAAGTCGCCAAGACCCTCTACTTCATCCAGATGTATTCGCGTGTTGCCCGCCAGATAGAGCGTGCGGCGCTTTTTCACTACGCCTCGCTCGCCCAGAGAGGCGGTCAGTACTGCTTTCAAGGCGGTCGGGTCTGCTGTGCTGGCAATGAGGTAGTCGGAGCGTTTGGGGCCGGCGGCATTGCTGCGCTGATAATGGATCAATTCGCCCCGGTCTGGGGCCAGGATGCGCAGTTTGAGTCTACCCTGCGGCGTGTGGAAAAAGATGTCTTCCTGATGGATAATGCTTGCAGGCGTGTCGCTGAGGCTTTCAGCGCGTTCTTGCAAGGCGAGCGGGTCATTAACTTTGGCTTTGATCTCTATATTTGCTGCCATAACTCCCTCTAATAACAAACGACGAACGACGAATGGCGAATTTATACCTTTGTCATTCGCCATTCGTCGCTCGTCATTCGTCGCTCATTTGTTTCTAATTCAAATTACGCATTACAGCTACTACTTTGCCCTGCACCTGAACCACACTGGGGTCAACGTAAAAAGGCTTCATAGTTGTATTTTCCGGTTGCAAGCGAATTTGCTTGTCTTCGCGGTAAAGGCGTTTCAAAGTCATTTCATCGCGGTCTGTAAGCCACACGGCAACCATATCGCCGTTGTTGGCGTCTTGGGTGTAGCGCATAATTACCGTGTCACCGTCATTGATAAGGGCGTCAATCATCGAACTCCCTTTCACTGTCAGGGCGTAAAGACCGTCGGTTTGTTTAGGCAGCATATTGCGGGGCACGTCCAGATATTCATCAATGTAGGCGTTTTCCGGGTTATCAATGGGGCTGCCGGCGGCAATATGTCCCAATATTGGCACGGGGATGAGATGCGTGATATTTTGACGGCCTTTTTCTTCTTCAATCACCTGCAAGCCCCGCGAGACTCCTTTTGTCCGCAACAGCCGTCCTTTTCGCTGCAAAGCTTTTAGGTTGTAATCTACTACAGAAGTGGAAGAAATATTTACCGCTTCACCAATATCTCTGACGGTGGGCGGAAAGCCGTTGTCCAAAGTAAAAACCTTGATAAACTTCAGCATTTTGGATTGTCGTTCTGATAAAGCCATAATTAAACTCCTGCGCTGCTATCTTTTGACTGATGTATGCCTCATTAGCACATACATTCTACCACGAACGCTTGTTCGCTGTCAAATTCGCTGTCATTTTTTAAAAAATGGATAGTGGCAGGAAAGTAAGTGATGGTGTACGGGGGCGTTCCGCCGCGCAGCATCACTTGCGATTTCCACCACTAAAAATACTTGACAATTGGGCTGAAGTTTGGTAGACTTGTTATCGTAATTTAGAAATATCCAAAAGGAGGCGCACGATGGTTCAAAAGATTAAAGTTTCTGGCAACTGTTCAATTGATAGGAGGCGTGCGCCCGCTGACAGGTAACTTTACGTTTTTATAAACAAAAAGACCGTGGGTGGCAACGCGCACCACGGCTTTTTTATTGCTTGTAATTGCTGTTAAGGCCGTGGTACGGAGTTACCCACGGCCTTTTTGTTTGGATTTTCAATTGAGGGAAGGTGCAAAATGATAACACAGACGTAAGCAGATTCAAACGGACTATGAATACATTATAACTGAAGAACAATTGCAATTTGACGCAATCTGTATGGGGAGCCCCTATGGCGCGGGGGGTGTGGGGGGTGTCCCTCCACCTTCTTCTCCTCGCCATACGCACCAGGTGAAACCGGAGAGTTTTATAGGAGAAAATAATGTTAGTTAGCAACACAAAAATAATAAATTCTACACTACCAACAGGCTTTAGCTTTCGGCCCGCGACGATGGATGACTTGAAAATCGCCGTTGAACTATTCAATATTTGTTCTGTGGACCAGATGGGGATGGAATCCTTCTCCCCGAATGAAGTAAAAGTAGAGTGGGGAATGCCCAAATTCAATCTGAACACAGACATGCGCCTTGTCTTTTCGCCGGAAGGCCGTTTGGTAGGGTTTATCGAGGTGTGGGACATTAGCCAGCCCCCTGTGCATCCCTGGATTTGGGCGCGGGTTCATCCTGATTTTGAGGGAATGGGCATTGGTAGTTTTCTGATGACATGGGCAGAAGAACGCGCTAAACAAGCTATTCCCCGGGTTCCACAGGGCGCGCGCGTGTCCATACGCAGCGGCGCGGTCAACGAACATAAAGCGACTACGCAATTTTTAGAAAATTGGGGGATGACCTTCATCCGGCGTTTTGTTGACATGGAAGTTACCTTCAATGGCTCGCCGCCAAGTCCCCAACTGCCTGAGGGAATCACCATTTGCACCTACGCCGGTGAACACGATCTGAAAGCGGTGTATCTGGCAATGGATGACGCATTCAAAGACCACTGGGGACACGTGGAACAACCATTGGAAGAAGGGCTGGAGCAGTGGCGACATTGGACCGAAGAGGACGAAGAATTTGACTCAACGCTCTGGTTTCTGGCAATGGACGGCGACGAAATTGCCGGAATGTCGCTGTGTCATCACAAGGCGGCGCACGACTTGGATATGGGATGGGTGCATGTCTTGGGCGTGCGTCGTCCCTGGCGAAAGCTTGGTCTGGGGTTGGCTTTATTGCATCATAGTTTTACCGAATTTTACCGGCGAGATAAGTCAAGCGCCGGATTGGGTGTTGATGCCAGCAGCCTGACCGGCGCTACCCGATTGTACGAAAAAGCCGGAATGCACGTTGCCCGCCAATTTGATGATTATGAAAAAGAACTGCGTCCCGGCGAGGAGTTGAGTACCCAAGCCGTAGCCGGATAGGCAATATCATTCATTAAGGAACCGGAATTTTATAACTGCCCGCTTTGAGAGATTGGATAATTGGAGATTAGAGATTGTTAGCCTGTAATCTCCAATCTCCCAATCTCTAATCTCCGGCGAAATCGGACAGTTCCTTCACCCTTCCGCCTTCATCCTTCCGCCTTTATCCTTCCGCCTTCATCCTTCAAATTATCCCACACTATCCCACACTATCCCACAAAAACTAATGCAAATTGGTCAATGACAATTAGAATTACCCATTGATGACAATTAGAAATGCCCACTGGCAAGAAGGAAATTGAGGTTGTAAACTGCGTTTCAAACAGGAGAAAGGAACGCCGGAAAATGACCGCAACCCTCACGCAGGTGGAGATACTTCGCCTCGAAGGCATACTTGCACGATGCATCGGCGTCGATACCAGCCAATACATTGAAGCCCTCCAAAACGAAGCCGTGGGTCAGACCGCCGGCGCCGCAGAAGATGTCTACGACAGAAACGTTTTTCATAAAGATATTTCCACGCGATGTGATTACAGGATTTAAAATATCAAGAGACCTATGCAGAACACAAGTGATTATACCACATTTTTTGACTTATGTTTAGCCAATAATCTTCAGCGTATGCGGCGGGGCTTCCACCGGCTCATCAGACCAGGTTATGGCGGTTAGCAGACGCGCTTTGGCCGCAGCCAGACTTTCCGCGCTGTTGGCGTGGAGGGTGAGGAGAGGGTTTCCCGCTTCCAGCGAGTCGCCGACTTTGGCGTGGTGAACGATGCCCACGCTGTAGTCAATGGGATCGCCCTTCTTCTCTCGACCGCCGCCCATTGCCACGCAGGTTTTGCCCACTTCAGCGGCGTCAATACCGGCGATGTGGCCGCTGCGCGGAGCGGGGACGGTCTCCACAATCGGCGCGGCGGGGAGCAGGTCAGGGTTGTCCAGTTCTTCTTCGCTGCCGCCCTGAGCGATGATCCATTCTTTGAATTTTCCCCAGGCCGTACCGTTATCAAGTAAATCCGCCAGTTGCGCTTTGGCTGCTTGCAGGGTTGGCGCTTTGCCGCCCAGTTCAATCATTTTGCCGCCAACGGTGAGGCAATGCTCTCTGAAATCGGCGGGGCCGTTGCCTTGCAAGGTGGCAATGGCTTCTTTTACTTCCAGCGCGTTGCCAACGGCGTTTCCCAAGGGCTGGTTCATATCGGAGATGACGGCGGCTACTTTACGCCCCACGCCGCGCCCAATAGCTATCATCAATTCTGACAGAGTTATGGCGTCTTGCAGGTTGCGCATAAAGGCGCCGCTGCCTACTTTTACATCCAACACAATCGCGTCGGCGCCGGAGGCGATTTTCTTACTCATAATGCTGGCGGCAATCAGGGGCATACTTTCTACGGTAGCGGTCACGTCGCGCAGAGCGTAGAATTTGCCATCTGCCGGGGCCAGGTCTACCGATTGGCCGGAGATGACCACCTTATGCTCTTTGAGCATCGCCAGAAATTGCTCGGTACTCAGGCTGACCTGAAAGCCGGAAAAGGATTCCAGCTTGTCAACGGTGCCGCCGGAAAAACCCAGCCCGCGCCCGCTCATTTTGCCCACCGGCAGGCCGGTTGCCGCCACCAGGGGCGCCACTACCAGCGATGTCTTATCGCCTACGCCGCCGGTGGAGTGCTTGTCTACTACAAAAGGCGCAATCTGGTGCAGGTCCAGCATTTCGCCGCTGTGGGCTATTTGCAGGGTCAGCGCTGTGGTTTCGGCCTTGCTCAGGCCGTTGAGAACCACGGCCATACACCACGCGCTGGCCTGGTAGTCGGGGATGTCGCCCTTTGTGTAGCCTTGTATGAAAAACTTGATATCTTCGTCGGTCAGTGTTTGTTTGTCTCTGGTTTTGGCAATAATGTCTATTGCGCGCATAGTTTCTCCT
>DUEH01000284.1 GCA_011192195.1 Chloroflexota bacterium
GGCGGCGGCTGGCAAGCGCAAACCGTCACCACCAGCGATGGGCATTACATCTTTGCCGGGTTAGGGTCCGGCCCCGCCGCGCTTCAGCTAAGACTGCCGCCGCAAGCTCATTCTGTTATGCCGGACTACCCCGTTCACACCGGCAGTCCTGACCCCGGCGACACCAACGCAGGCTTTTACTGGGGCGAAAATCCGCCCATCCCGGTCATCCTGTCGGTGGAAGAAGAAAGTATTGCCGCAGCGCCCGGACAGCCCTTTAAGCTGACGGTCAACGTCAAAAACCAAAGCGGCGGAGAAGCAAGCGGCGGCGAAGTTGACGTACAGCTACCGGGAGAAATGACCGCCCTGAAAGCAGAAATCAATAACGGACAAATAGACTTCACCGAGCACCGCGTATGGGGTCGCCTGGACACGCTGCCGGACGGTGAAACCGCTCATCTGCAACTACAACTCAAGCTCAACAAAGGCAGCGACCTGCAAGACGGCTCAATTCAAATCATCTTCACTTATCAGGAACAAATAACCCCTCAACTCATTCGCGCGCTTGTAAGCCCTATCGAGGGAGCCGCCGCATCCTCCACCGATGCCTCAATGGGCGCTGCCCCCACCGCAGAAATAGCCAGCAGCGCCAGCGATACCGCCTCTACCGAAGCGCCCGCTGCGGTCAGTGCAGACAAAGCTGCCTCTGATGTAGAAGAAAAGGCCACGCCTGAAGCCGCCACCGCGCAAAACGCCGCCGATACAAAATCTTCAGACGCGCAAGCCGCATCAGAAGACCTCATTCCCACCACCGGCGGTCAACCCACATCAGAAGAATCCCCTCCCTGGACCACCATCATCTTGTCGATCATCTTAATTATCGGTCTGGGATTCGCCGGATTCCGCGCCTTTGCCAAAGCAAGGTAGTGTAGATGTAGAGGCGAGGCAAGTCGGGTTGAATGCCTTGCAGATAAACTATGCTCCGACTTGCCTCGCCCCTACTTTTTGGAGAAGATAAACAAAAAAAGGAGTCCAAAGTGTACTTTGGACTCCTTTGCTTTATCTTGTAGATATTGCGTGTTGCGCGTCTTCATCTCACCCGCTCACCCGCTCACCCGCTCACCCGCTCACCGGCCTATCCCCCGCGCTCGCCGTCGGTGATGCGCCAAACCACGTAAATGCGTTGCATAGCGGTAAAAATGGTAAAAATTGCTAAAATCCAGAGAACCGGAAGCAGCCAATTTAATATCAAGGCAATTATTAGCAGCACAACGCGCTCAAAGCGCGTCAGTAATCCCTCTTTTACCTGAATCCCCAGGCCCTCGGCTCTGGCGCGCGTATAGCTGACCATCAATGACCCTACAATGGTGATGTAAATCAAGATCAACTCGGTTTGAGCGCCCTGAAGCGCCAGATAAACAAACAGCCCTAAAAAAATAACCGCCTCAGAGAAGCGATCCATTGTTGAGTCTAAAAACGCGCCAAAACGACTGGTTCGCCCCATCATCCGCGCCAATGTGCCGTCCAGCGCATCGAATGTGGCAGCGGCAATGATCAAAAAACCGCCCAACTGCAAATAGCCCATCGAAATTACTACGGCCACGCCGGCAGTCAACAAAAACCCGATCATTGTGATCACATTGGGAGAGATATTTGTCCAGCCAATAAAACGGGCTATCGGTTCCAAAATAACACGGCTATATTTTCGCGCAAGGTCTGTAAGCATTAAATTCCCTCTATAAAGAGTTATCAATCTTGATAGTATGGAAAACAAGATACATTGTCAAACGGAGCGCCTGAATATTCTTGCTTTCGCCTTTTATTTATGATACTATGAACCGGGTGCATTTCAAATAAGTTAAATCAGTGTATCTTGTTCCCACGCTCCGCGTGGGAACAAGATACACCTCAACCCAACTGAAAAACACACCCCTGTAAATTAGCGACGACTATGAAATGAGAAATGGTATCTGACTAAGCTATGGTTGACTCTTCTAATTATCAAACGCTTGATGCAATTACCCAGTTCTGCCAAAGGCTCAGAGAGTTTACGCAGCCCGGCCAACTGATGCAAGAGGCCGTTCATCTCATAGCTGATCTCTTTGGCTACCCTTCTGTTAACATCTTCCTGTTCTCAGGAAAAACACCTTCCTTAAATTTACGCGCTGCCGTGTGGCGTGCCGTCTCTCCCTCAAGTGAAGATATGACGGCTTTTAGCCAACATATTGCTGCCACGCCTAATATCATCCAGCAGGCGGCTCAAACAAAACAGATTCAGGTGAGGCATCGCCTGGCATACCCAACGCCGCCGCCAATGACGGATGTGGCGGATGAATTGGCAGCGCCCTTGATGATAAAAGAACGCGTCATCGGCGTCATCCATATCTTCAGCCATACACCCAGGCAATTAGGGCAAGCAGATACCCACCTGCTCAACGTTATTGCCCACCAACTGGCATCCAGCGTTAAAACCATCCAACTTCAAAATTCCCTTCAACGGCGTATCCACGAACAAAAACTTCTATTAGAAAGTAACGCCGCTTTGGGGATGAGCCAGGAAGTAGACAATGCGCTGAATCTACTGGCTATGAAGATGACCGAAGCCCTGCGCGCGGGAGCCTGCGTTATCTCCGGTTGGAGCGAAGACGAGCATACATTGACCGCTATCAGCCAACACATCAGGCCGCACAAAGACAATCCTCCGCTCGTCTGGCGCGCATTGCAAAAAACTATCCCCCTCAACCAGGACCCCATTGGACGGCAAGCGCTGCAAACCTTGCGCCCCATAGCTATCCGCAGTGAAGAATTGTCACCCTCTTCCGCCAAAACGCCAAATTGGGCAAAACACGGTTGGCATAGCCTGTTAGCCTTCCCCCTGAAAAAACAACGAAAAAAACTGGGGCTAATTGAGATCTACGATCGCAATCCAAAGCGCATCTTTACGGCAGAAGACATTCGCCTGGGCAAAGCCTTGGCCGGGCAGGCATCCATCGCCATCGAGCGAATTGAATTGCTCCGACAAACACAGCAACGTCTGGCCGAAGTCAGTACGCTTTATACCCTGTCTCAACAAATCACCTCAACGCTCAAATTAGATGAGCTTCTGGATACCATTGTAAAAACCCTGCGCCAGGTAGTCGACTGTAGAGCCTGCGCCCTGTTTCTGCTTGACGATAATAATCAATTTCTGGAAATAAAAGCTGCCTCCGGCCTGAAAGCGCGTTGGAAAGAAAACGCCAGATTGCAGATTGGCGAAGGAGCCGCCGGTCAGTCCGTAGCGCAAAAAAGGACCATCTACATCCCGGATACCAGACAAGACCCAGGGTACATCTCTTTTGACCCATCGGTGCGTTCATTAATGGTGGTTCCTATGATCACCCGGGATCAGGTAGTGGGAACTATCAACCTGGACGATACCCGAGCAAACGCCTTTGGGAAATCGCAGGAACGGCTGCTATCCATTGCGGCTAATCACGCGGCTATAGCCATTCAGAGCGCTACCTTATTCGATAAGGTCATTTCAGAAGAACAACGCACCCGGGCCATCATTCAGCATATGGCCGATGGTCTTCTTATGCTGAACAAACATGGGCAAATTGTTAAAGTCAATTACGCATTGGAAATGATGCTGCGGATGCACTCCGCTGAAATTATTGGACAAAATGCGCATGACAAGCATCTTGCCCCCCGTCTGGCTGCAATTTGCGCGCCTTTGACTGCCAAAGAGCGAACCGGCGTTCTGGCGCGCGAAGTGACCTTGCCGGGCAAAACGCCTACCATCCTGCGTCTCTTTGCCACCACCGTCACCGACGACAGCGGTCAGCCCATTGGCGAAGTGCGAATTGCGCACGACGTAACCAAAGAACGCGAACTGGAGAAGATGAAAGACGATTTCCTCTCGACCATCTCCCATGAACTGCGTACGCCGCTCTTTTCCATTCAGGGCTTTGTCCGCCTGATGCTTGACAAAGAAGCCCCAGACCTTAAAACTCAGCGCGAATTTCTAAGCATCATCGAGCGCCAAACCGGTCAACTGACCGAGTTGGTCAGCAATCTGCTGGATATGAACAAATTATCAGCCGGCCTATTGGACGTTGAGCAATCGCCGGTACAAATTATTGACATAATCAACCAAACTATCCTCAAACTACAAGGTCTGGCTCATCAGGAAAATGTCAAGTTGACTACCAAACTGCCCCCCAGCCTGCCCATCACCTACGGCGACCCACAGCGCCTGGAGCAGGTAATGACCAATCTGGCCGGAAACGCCATCAAATTTACGCCCTCGGGGGGAAATGTAACCATAGAAGCTGCGCAAGTAGCGGGGCATATTCTCATCGCCGTGCGCGACACCGGTATTGGAATTTCACAAAAGAATTTAGATAGAATTTTCTCAAAATTCTATCAGGTAGAAGACGCCGCCACGCGCTCAGCGCAAGGCAGCGGCTTGGGGCTGCACATATCCAGGCAGCTCATAGAGAAGCACAATGGTAAAATTTGGGCCGAAAGCGACCTGGGTAAAGGCAGCGTTTTCTATATTAAGCTGCCGATAATCAACTAGGTGGTGCTTAAGTTGTGATGGTGACGGGTTAACCCCGTCACCATCACTTACCACTTCACCACTACCAATCAACTAAAAAGAGGGCTATCTTGCAATGACTAACTTAAATGAACACCTGAAAACTGCCGCCAAACTCATAAAAAATGCGTCAAATATTGTTGTCTTGACCGGCGCGGGCATTAGCACCCCCTCCGGTATCCCCGATTTTAGAAGCCCTGGCTCAGGTTTATGGAATCAGGTCAACTCAATGGAAGTGGCTTCGATCATTACCTTTCGCCAGTACCCGGAGCATTTTTACGAGTGGGTTCGCCCCCTGGCAGTTAAAATCCTGGCCGCTCAACCCAACCCGGCCCACCTTGCGCTGGCAAAGCTGGAAGCCGCGGGCAAACTGAAGAGCATTATCACCCAAAACATTGACGGCCTGCATCAAGCCGCCAACAGCCGAAGCGTACTGGAAGTTCACGGCCATCTCAGAGAAATGACCTGTATTCGCTGTTACAGCATCAAAAAATCCGGGCCTGTTTTGGAACAGTTCTTAGCCAACGGAAGCGTTCCCCGTTGCGAATGTGGCGGCGTACTGAAGCCCAACGTCATCCTTTTTGGCGAACAACTGCCGGTGAAAATCTTGCACAACGCCAAAACCGCCGCCGCTGAAGCAGACCTGATGATTGTAGTTGGCTCATCGCTGGAAGTGGTGCCGGTAGCGGATATGCCGCAGCAAGCCGTAGACAGGGGGAACAAGCTAATTATCATCAACTACCAGCAAACCTACATGGACTCTCAGGCAGATGTAGTCATCCATCACGAGGTAACCGAAGCCCTGCCCCAAATTGCCAAATTAGTTGCAGGCGAGTAGGTTTATCTTCTTTCATCTCGTTCCCAAGCTCTGTTTGGGGACAAGATAAATTGGTTGCAGGCGCATAAACTTTAGGAGGTTGGCTAGTGAGTACAAAGCGATTGAAAGAACTATGTTACATCACACACGTAAACAACATACCGTCAATACTTAGGCGAGGGATATTGTCACACGCACAGGTAGCGGCGGAAAAGATTGATTATACGCGGGTATATGATGAAGGAATTGTACAGAATCGGAAATCGATTCTGACTCCTGGTGGAAAATCGTTGTGGGAATTTGCCAATGTTTACTTTCAGCCGCGCAATCCGATGCTGTACCGGGTGAAACATGAAAAGAGCGTGGATAATATAGTGGTTTTGGCGGTCAAGGCGGATATATTGAACCGTTCCGATATTTTTATTTCAACCGGCAATGCGGCAAACTATGCGACTGAAATTTTGCTTCGTGAAGAGGGGATGAAACGTCTACCGGAAATGAAAAAGTATATCAACAAAACCTGGTGGACAGAAGAAATGGGTACCAAAAGAAAAATAATGGCTGAGTGTTTGGTTCCAGACCAGATTCCACCGGAAATGATACAATCTGTTTACGTAGCCAATCACACAGTAGCAGAAACAGTGAAACAACATATTGGGCGGCGGAAATTGTCCATCATTCCCGAGCCCAATATGTTTTTTCTACCTTCGCGCCAAATTCGTCTGACTCCTAACCTATCTATTGTTGAGGGGGATATGTTTTTTTCGGGAATGCAGACCTTGACTATTAGCGTCAACACGGTTGGCGTGATGGGTAAGGGTTTAGCTTCACGAGCCAAGTATCAATTTCCAGATGCTTATGTGGTTTATCAAGATGTATGCCGCAACAAGATATTGAAGATGGGGAAACCGTACCTTTATAAACGCGAGTCATCATTTGATTACCAGTTAGCAGACCAACCTTCCAGTTTGTCACATATCAACAGAGAAACCTGGTTCTTACTTTTCCCGACAAAGAGGCATTGGCGAGAAAAGTCAGATATACAGGGTATAGAGCATGGTTTACAATGGATTCGGGATAACTACAAACAAGAGGGGATTACATCGCTTGCCGTTCCAGCGCTTGGTTGTGGTTTGGGGCAATTAAAATGGAAAGATGTAGGTCCGCTGATGTGCAGATATTTAAATTTAGATATTCCAATAAGAATTCACTTGCCCTTGGAAGAAAAACTCCCACAAAATCTTCTCTCAAGAGAGTTTTTGATAAAATAAGTAAAGAATTACCAATGCGAGGTATGTCGGCGAATCGTTTGCAGAGTCAGCAAAAAAGGGTTCCAAAGCGCGCTTTGGAACCCTTTTTTGTCGCAAAATTGAAGAAATGCGAAATACAATCAGCTTGTTGTTTTGGCCGCTTTAGAACGCTTAAAATCGCCTTTCTGCCAACTCACCAGCAGCGGCACAGCGGTGAAGATGGAAGAGTAAGCCCCGCTGGCAATACCCACAAACATCACGGCCATAAATTTTTGTGTGGTTGCGCCGCCAAAAAGCCATACCGCGCCCACCACAAAGAGGGTGCTGACAGAGGTTGCCAGACTGCGGTGCAGAGTTTCCAGCAGGCTGCGGTTAGCCACCGCATCAAAGGATTCGCCGCGATAACGGGGCAAGTTTTCTCTCAGACGGTCAAAGACCACAATGGTATCATTCACCGAATAACCGATGACCGTTAAAATGGCGGTCAGGAAGAGGGTGTCAAGCTCCCACCCCCAAATCAACCCCGCCAGGGAATAAAAGCCCGCCGTAACCAAGACATCGTGCAGCATAGCCACAATGGCGCTAACGCCGTAGCGCGCGGAATTTTGCACGGTGCGGAAGGCGTACCAGATAAAGGCCAAAATTGCCAGCGACGCCACGCCCACCGCCACGCCGGAAGCCCGCGTTACCTCTCGGCCAATGGTGGGGCCAATAGCCTCAAAGCGGCGCTCTTCAAAATTACCTAATGCTGAGGTCATAACTTCGGCTAACGCGGCCTTTTCCTCAACCGTCAGGTCTTTGCTTCGAACCAAAACCGTATTTTCTCCGGCAACTGATTGCGCTGACGTGTCCTTATATCCGGCGTCTACAAAAATCTGTCGCACATCAGCCGGAACTATATCTTGTTCAAAAGCCATTTCCCACACACTGCCACCGGTGTAGTCAATAGATAATTTGAAGGGAGTGCCAAACTGCGTCATTGAAATGAGCATCACTATCAAGCCCGGTACAATCAACATCGCCGAAAAAATGTAAAACCAGCGTCGCTTTTGAACAATGTGAAAGACGTCGCGCACCCAATCCGGCAATTGTTTTTCGCCGGTATCCGGGTTAAAGCCCACCAGCAGACCGCTGTTGCGCTGCATTGCGTCGCCAAAAAGAAAAACAGCCAAACGCATTAACGCGCGGGTAACGGTGACAGCCGTAAAGAGGTTCACTACCACCCCAATGCCCAGCGTAACGGCAAAGCCTTTTACAATGCTGGCCCCAAAACTGGAGCCAAACCAGAAGAGAATAAAGGCCGTAATAAGCGTACTCAAGTTGCCATCTCTGATAGAAGGCCAGGCGCGCTCAAACCCCGCTTCAACGGCGTTGCGCATACCGCGCCCCCTGCGCAACTCCTCCTTCATTCGTTCAAAGACCAGAATGTTGGCGTCTACCGCCATCCCAATGGTTAAAATAAAGCCGGTGATAGCCGGAACGGTCAAGGTAACGGGCAGCAGTTTGTAGAAAGAAAAGTTGATCAATCCGTAGAATATCAAAGCCAGCACCGCAAAAAAGCCCGGCACGCGATAGTAAATCAACATAAAGAGCAGTACCACAATCACGCCGATTGTCCCTGCGCGAATACTGCGCGCCAAAGATTCGTGTCCCAGGCTGGGGCCAACGGTGCGATTTTCTACCACTTTCATTGGTACGGGCAACGCGCCGTATTTCATTTTAATAGCAGTGGATTCGGCTTCATCTTTGTCAAAGCCCTGGGGTTGTCCGCTGGTGATCTGACCATCTTTGGTACTGATGTGAGACTGAACGCGCGGCGCTGAGATCACTACGCCATCCAGAGTGATGGCTACAAAATCGCCAATGTGGTCGCGGGTGTACGCGCTAAAAATATCGCGACCTTCATCGCTTAAGGTAAAGCCAATGATGCGCGCGCCGGTGGTGTTGTTCACATCCACACGCGCATCGGCCAAATGCGCGCCGGTCATCAGGGTGGGAAAAACCTTGTCCGGGTAAGTCAGCGTTTCGGTAGGAATATCACCGCCGGTCAATTCCAGTTCTTTGCTGGTCAAAATGCGATCCCCATCGTTCAGGGGAAAACGCAAGGCTTCAACAAATTCCAGCCGACCCGTTTCTTTCAGCAAGCTAATGGCCTGATCCGGGTCTTTCACTTCCGGCAATTCAACAATAATTCTGTTGTCGCCAACCTGTTGAACCAATGGCTCCACAACGCCCAAACCTCCGGCAACGCGATTTTCAACCACGGTTCGGGCGGCTTCCATTACGCCGGTGTAATCAATGGCGTTCCCTTCGGCGTCCAATCCATGCTGCGCTTCCAGCACAATCTGGGTTCCACCCACCAGGTCTAATCCCTGATGGATGCGGATACTGCGCTGCTGGTCTCCCTGCCAGGGTAACAAACTCGCCCACCAGGGAGCGTTTTCGCCAAGCCCACTTTCAACATCAAGGGGGACGTTGTATTGTAAATTACTTACGCTGACCCACACAGTTACGGCAAAGAGTAATAAAATACCAATCAATACGTTAATGTTCCGCTGCGACATAGCTACGTTTCCTTTTTTAAAAAGCTGTCAGCCACAAGCAATCAGCTTTCAGCGTAAGGCTAATTGCTGAAAGCTGATTGCTGATAGCTTTTTATCACAAAGCGCCATTATAGCCTCATCACGGCATTTTGGGCAAATAGTTTAATGATACAAGTCGGGTAAAAACTTGACTCTCTGTTGAAGATGCCCATAATGTAAGCAGGAATGGCCGCGAAGCGTGGCGAATGACAAATGGCGAGTGACAAATGACAAAAGTATTCATTTTTATCCTAATTCTCAGCGTTCTTAGCGCTTGCGCAGGCAATTCTCCTGCCGCTGGCCCGGCGTCAACGCCCACTATCAAATTTGAACTGGAATCTGTTGCCACCGTAACCCTGCCCACCGCTGCCCCGCCTTCCCAAGCTACGCCCACCAGCACCTCGGTGATGGAGCATTTACACACGCCAACCCCGGTTCCCACCGCCACGCAAATTCCTCGCCAGGCGCGCGGACTGGTCAGCGGCGTCCTTGACGCAGAAACTATAGTGATGGTGCTGGAAGGCGATTCCCTGAAAAAAACTTATGTCATTCGTCTGCTGGGGATAGAAATACCCCCCACAGAAGCGTGGCGCATTGTAACTGTCGAAACGCTGGACAAGTGGCTAACCAGCAGAATTGCCCGCATAGAGCAGGACAAAACAATGAAAAATACGCAGGACGAATTACCGCGTTACCTTTATCTGGGCGATGAACTGATCAACCTGAAGTTGATTGAGTTAGGATTAGCCCGCGCCAATTTCAAAACACCCGACACAAAATTAAAGGCAAAGTTTGAATCGGCGGAAGAGGGCGCCAAAAATGCCAAAGTTGGCCTGTGGGGGCCGGATCCCACCCCTACCCCCACAATTTCCCTGACGCCCGGCTTAACCGCCACGCTCACCCTCAGCGCCACGCCGTCCATTACGCTCACCCAAACGCCAACCGTCACCGCCACAAGGGTTATCAGCAATTAGAGAGATTAGAGATTAGAGATTGCCCCGTAAATCTCCAATCTCTAATTATCCATTTTACATTTTGAACTTTGAATTATGAAACCAACTGACTACCGCAAAACGCGCCGCAAGCATGACCGCACGCTGCTCATTCTGGTCATTGTGACACTGGTTTTCTTCGGCGACGGGCTGATTGGCCTGATATGGGGCTGGCCCGCAGCCATCACCGGCGGTCTTTGCCTGAGCGGCGGCGCGGCGCTCATCATTGGGCTATGGTTCCTGCTCAGTTTGATCGAGAAGTGGGTAGGGGAATAATATCTATTTCTCACTACCGTATACCCTCTGGATTTGATAGCAGTTTCAGCCCCCGGGACCGCCGACCACTGACCGTTGACCGCCGAAATTCATCAAAATCACACTTTTACGGCGGTCTGCCGTCGGCGGTCATATCGGGTGCAAATGGGCTTCTGAGGGAAACAATTCTGTCAAATTTGAAGGGTATACGGTAGTGAATTCTATTTTTCAGTTTTTGCAAAATATAGTCATTATTCGTTGACCATCAATACAATTCTCCCCTTGACTGCGGCCTGCTCAATCAACTTATGCGCTTGCGCGGCATCTTCCAGCTTCATACGCCGCTCGATAGCGGGTTTGATCTTGCCTTCTTTCAACAAATCGAAGAGCGCGCCCAAGTCTTCCTTGAACCATTCGGGGTTCTTTTTGCGCAGATCACCGATGGAATAGAAAGATGCTTTGCGCCCATTGGGCAGGATGTTCCACAGCATAACGCTCATATAATCCAGCGCCACATTGCCGCCTTTGCCCATAGCCTGATTGTAGAAGCCGTAAGGCACCAGCGCGCCGCCTTTCTTCAAGGACTTGAACGAGCGCTTGAAATTCTCGCCGCTAATCGCATCGAAAGCCGCGTCCACGCCGCCGACAGCCTGCATTTTGGCGAGGAAATCTTCGCTTTTATAGTCAATCGGGATCCCGCCCAGGCTTTTGACCAACTCGTGTTTGGATTTGGAAGCCGTGCCGTACATCTCCAGGTCAAACAATCTGCCCAATTCGAGCAATGCCGTCCCAACCGCGCCGCCCGCGCCATGCGCCAGTATCTTCTGACCGCGCTTCACTTTGGCGATGCGGTGCAGCATTTGATACGCGGTGACGTAAGACAAGACCATGCTGACCGCTTCGGCAGGATCCAGGCCCACGGGGACGGGGACCAGCGAATCTGCCGGGCGAATCATATACTCGGTGTACGCGCCCCAAACCGTCAGATCGGCGACCATTTGCCCGACTTTCAAACCAGTCACGCCTACGCCAAGTTTATCCACCACGCCGACCATATCGTAGCCCGGCGAGAGCGGCGGCGTCTCCTTGAAGCCGTAGTAGACGCCTTTGCGCACCATCGTATCAGTGAAGGTGGCGCTGGCAGCCAAAATCTTGACCCGCGCTTCGCCCGCGCCCGGTTCCGGCAGGGCGTTTTCCTCGACGACCTCTAAAACTTCGGGGCCGCCAAATTCTGTAATAATTACATGCTTGTAACTCATTTCTTGTAACCATTCACTCCCCACCCCCCTCCAACCTCCCCCCGAAATCAGGGGGAGGCTTTTAAACTTCCCCCCGTCAACGGGGGGATTGAGGGGGGTAAGGGTGAACGCTTACCCAACATCAAGGGTCAGTATCTAAAAAAACGCTCATATATGCGCCATAGGCGGCTCATGTCTTGACCACACCGACGTAGGTTAAATTTCTGTACAGTTCATCAATATCAAGACCGTAACCAAAAACAAACTTGTCTTCAATATCAAAGCCCACGTAATCAACAGGAATATCGGTTGTGCGGCGTTCCCATTTGTTCAACAGGGTGCATATCTTAAGACTAGCTGGATTTCTGGGCGACAGTAACTGCACCAGGTAACCAAGCGTAACGCCGGAATCTATAATATCTTCTACAATCAAAACGTGTTTGTCCTGAACGGGTTCATCTAAATCTTTTACCAGCCTGACCACGCCGGTGGTTTCTCTCACTCCTCGGCCGTAGCTGGAGACGGCCATAAAGTCAATTTCGTGGGGGATGGTGATGTGGCGCATCAGGTCTGTCAAAAAGGGAACGCCCCCTTTTAGCACACATATCAGCAGCAATTCTCCCCCCTCATAATCCGCCGAAATTTGCGCGCCCAACTCTGCAATGCGCGCTTGTATTTCCTCTTGGGTTAGCAGAATTTCATCCAGGTATTTATCAACAAACTGTGGCATTTTTTTCTCCCCTTGCAAATAGAAAAATAGGCGAATGGGCGAATAATCGCTTCATTCGCCTATTCACCTATTCACCTATTCGTAAATTCGCCCAATTAACTATTCAAGAATTCGTCAATGGCTTTTTTGCTGATACGGTACTGTGAGCCGATTTTCCTGGCTTTCAAATCACCGGACTGAACCATTTCGATGACGTCTTCTACGGCGACTTTCAGATAGTTGGCGGCATCGGTGACGGTCATAATGGCTGGCGGTGCAGCGGATGCGGCTGGCGCAGCGGCCTGTTGTTGCTGCTGCTGCTGAGGATCCTGCTGCTGACCGCCCATAATGCCGGACATCATCTGAGCCATTCCGGCGCCCATGCCCATTCCGGCGCCCATGCCCATTCCGGCGCCAGCCAGACCACCGCCGCCGCCCTGCGAGGATTTTTCCATTGTTTCCAGGGCTTTAAGCTGCATATACATTTGCGCGTCCAGCAAGCCCATAGTTTTTAGCTTGTCGGCGGAAGTTTCCAGCGGACTCAATCCGCCAATTGTGATATTTTTAAGGGTCATCCCCATCGCCGCAAATTGATCCTGCCCCTTCACTTCGATGGCGGAGGCCATTTCATCCATCAGGCCTTGCGCTTTCATCAAGGAACCAGGATTTACCTCGGCAAACCAATCTGTGGCCGACTGAACAATGGCGTTGACCAGACGTTCTTTGATGCGACGCATATCAAAAGACCCTTGCGCGCCTACAAAACGCCCTATAAAGGTCTGCGGGTCTGTCACCTGCATTCCAAAGGTGCCGTGCGCGCCCATCAACAGCCATCCCAAACCCTGACCCGGCGTTTGCATAGCAATGGGCTGCCGCGTTCCCCATCCTTGGGCGGGAAATTCGCGGGTACTGACAAAGTAGACTTCGGCAGTGAAGGGATTCTTTCCGCCAAAGGCGGCTTTTCCCAGCAGGCTGGTGAGCAAGGGGACGTTGGCAGTGGTGATGGTGTGTCGGCCTGGGGCAAAGGTGTCCAGAGATTTGCCGTCCCTGAAAAATACAGCGGCCTGCCCGGTTCTGACAATGACCTGGGAGCCAATCTTAAAGTGTCCCGCTCCCTGTTCCGGGAATCGCTGCACCAGGCGGTCTTTCATTTCATTGGGATATTCAACAATATCAAATACTTTTGGCATTTTTAGTTCCTTTCTGATTACTGACGCCGTTCCCTCTCTCGCTCCCACGCAGAGCGTGGGAGCGAGAGAGGGAACGGCCTAATTTTCTCTCAGTACAAGCCTGTCACAACGTCTTTGCGTTTATCAAACAAGGTAAGCAGTTCGCTAATGACAGTATTCAAGCGGCGCGCGCTTGGCGCAACATTTTCTTCACTGTCCAGAGCTGCTTGTACGGCGTCAATAGCGTCGGCAATGTCGTCTACGCGCAGCAACATATCGTTATCGAATTCGTACAGGGCGTCTAGCTGGTCTTCTTTGACTTTCACCGCGTCGAAGAATCCAGCGTAGCCCTGCGCGGCGGCCTTGATCTTGTCAATCAGGGTTTGCAAACGACGGCTGGCCTTGCCCATATCGTCCAACTGGGACATTGCCGGGCCAATAAGCATTTGCGACCTGAGGTCGTTGCTGCGCGCCCACTGCGTTTCCAACTCGCGGGCCAGATGTTCCCGCAGCAGGGCGTCGGCCTCTCGGCGCTGTTCTTTTTCTTTGTAGCCGCTGTAGCCGGGGATTTTTTTTGCCATACTCTCAAATCCCCCCATAGCGTCTTCAACCACATTTCTCAAATCCATCAAGCTGTCTCCTTTCATAAATAAAATGGGTGTGTTTAAAGTAAGTTGGAGAAGGGGGGAGATGGGGGGGATACCCCCCAAGCCCCCCTGCCTGCGGCGCTTTTTCTTTTACCCGTTTTAACACGGTAGGCCGGTAGACGGGGGATTAGCCCCCCTGTCTACCGGCTACCGTGTTTACAAAAATATTTGCGCGCCGCAATGGCGACATTGAATAATTCCTTTGCCTGCAAATTCTTGCTGACCACCGCAATTGGGGCAGGTAGTAGCGCCCTGTAAAGCGGAAGCCTGCCTGGAATAAAGTACCCCATCATCCCAATTGATGTACCCGTGAAACAGTCCTTTGCCCACCAGGTCATAGATCAGCGTTCTCACACCCTCAGAAGTAGCGCCCAATTCTAAAGCCACTTCATTTACGTCCACCTGCCCCTGCGTTTTGACCATATTCAGGATAGTTTTCTGCTTTTTGATCCGGGTCAGTTCGGTCAACTCTTTTTTGCCGCGCCAGAACAGGAAGGCGCCAAAGCCAATAACCGGCGCCGCTACCAGCAGCGACAGTACAACGCCCAGCACCATTCCGCCAGCCGTGCCATTGGGGTCAACGCTCACCGAAGCCATCGAAACCGCAATCCCTCCGCAGGCCAAAATAAAGCCGCCGATGATGATGAGCATACCTACTGTTCTGCCACTTCCAAACATGTAACCCCCTTGAAAAGCAGTGAAGAGTGAATAATGAATAGTGAAAAATGAAAAACAACGTAATCGTTCACTCCCCCCCACGCCTTCGACAAGCTCAGGCTGCGAATCGTTGCCTGAGCTTGTCGAAGGCAACTGATTGGGGACGGGGGGCTGAACGGTCACAAAACAACTGCATTATGCCATTACCACTCTTCACTGTTCATTATTCATTATTCATTATTCATTATTCATTATTCATTCTTCACTGTTCACTGTTTTTTATCCAAAGCCTGAACTACCGCCGCCTCCGCCGCCTCCGCCACCTCCGCTGAAGCCACCGCCGCCGCCAAAACTACTGCCGCCGGAACTGCCGGGTTGACTGGTGAAGGTACTGCTGGCGGAACTAAGCATAGAGCTTAAGCCAGCCGACATTGATTGCAATGACGCGCCCATTCCCTGGCTCATATCACTAAGACTTGGCGAAGCGCCTTCTCCGGCCAGGGGACCAGGGGATGGATGGCCGCCGACGGAAGATGACCCGCCGCCGAAGTCGCCGCCATAGGGAGTATGAGGCATTCCATTCATCCAGATTGGGCCGTACCACATTGGAGGAGGCGTATCAACTTTTGAAAATTGTCGAAGCAGGTTGCGCTCTATACCAAAGGCAACGGCGTAAGGTAAATATTGCTCAAATTTTTCCTTGGCCTCTTCCAAATCGCCGTATTTTTCTACGTTCTTCAGGTATCGTTTAAACGCCTGCCACTTGGCCGCTTCTTCCGCGCCCAAAGGGGTCTTTTTAGGCATATGGCGCCCCACAATGATCAAGGCAAAAGAGCTAATGACCAGAGAAATGGTGGGGCAAATAGCCATGCCGGAAAAATTAGCCGTCGCCATCAACATTCCGCAACCAAGAATGACGCTCAAAATCAATCCGGCTACGCCCAGTCCCATATATCGCTGTCTGATTTTCTGCGGGTTAGCAGGGAAATAGCCCGCCTCTATTGCCGTATCGTAAAGCTGTTGTTTCAATTTTGGCACGGCGGTGTAAAATTTTTGCCGCAAGTCAGACATTCGCTTGCTTTCCTTGGAACCAAAAATTTCCTTCACCAATTTTGCTTCATAGGGGGTAGAGGCAATGCGGGCGTCTTTTAAGTGGAAAATATGGTCTCTGCCGGAACCGATACCCAAAAAACCAGGGGAGTTTTCTTCTTCAATGTGGAAAGCGCCGCGCCGCGCCAGATCAATCAGCGTGGCCAGAATGTCTTCCATATCGGCTTGCTCGTCAATCAGCGTTCCGACCACACCGGGGGCCAAGTCGCTGGGCGGCTCAGAGAGCGTATCGGCGACAATGCCGGCAGGGGCGTCGCGGCCTTTGGTGTACCACAGCGCGTAAACGGCCAGCGGGCCGCCAAAAAGAAGTATCAACCCCAAAAACAGAAATCCCAGATCAAAAACGGGGCCGTAAGTTTCTTTAAGCGCCCGCTGGCTATCATCCTGAGCTTGCCATAGCGGAGGCTGGGCTTGAACCACGCCGTGAGGAAATTTCACGCGCACTTCAAATTCTTGCTGCGCCGAAATATCGCTGGCGGCAAAGACAAGGGTAGAGGCGTTGGGCATTTGGATGTCAGCCTGCGCGCCGTAAGCTTCGGCGCTGATTTGGGCTTCGGTAAATTCGCCGGGCAATTCAACTTTTATTTGCGAGTTGGTTACAGGGAAATTGTGGTCGGCGCCAATGGCTTTCCACCAGACTTGATCGCCGTCATCGTAAATGCGCAGGCCGCCTTTTATCAAATAGCGGATAACGTAGGTGTGACTGGCGCGTTCAGAATCGGTGTAGGGGAAGTACCAGTAAATCTTCTGCTCGCCGTCTTCCCGATAGACGTCAAAGGTATATTCATCCTGGCTGGAAGAGGGGGTGTATTCCCGCAAACACCCCCCCTCGAGTTCAAAAACCTGAATATTACTGATACTTTCTACGCGATCAAGGGAGATGCTTCGGTAGCCAAAGTGGAAAGAGCCGCTGGTAAAGGTGATGGCTTGAATCTCCTCTATTTCCATATCGCCGTTAGGCAGCGCCGTGATGTTGACATCAAAGCGATCCCAACGCAGAGATTTGTCTTGAGCCAAAATCACGCCGGCGGGGACAAGAATGAGAAGAATTATAAAAGATATAAGAAGTAAGCGTTTTGGGGGCATAATTTTCTCTTTTGCTCGGTACGTGGATGCGGGTTTTCCCCGCCTTGAGGATAGATAAAATTATGCCTGTAATTATAGACGATTTAAGGCAAAATGCGAAACGGAGATTTAAAATGCAACAGGCAGGGGGCTGTTTCCGCTGCGCATAAATCTAAAACCGGCAGCGCCTTTGTGTCCGCCTCCGCCGTAGCGCATGGCCAGTTTGGAAACATCCACAGTTTCAGAGTAAAGCGTTACGTTGGTAAATACCTGCCCATCCTGAAAATTATCCCGATACACGTAGGCGACATCGTAGCCTAAACTGCAAATATAATGACCTATGTCGCCGTTGCCGGGCAGATTGACGGCTAATGTGTTGTAACCGTCAAAGTCAAGCGCAAAACCGTAAGTATCTACATGGTAGGCAATTTGTTTCAAGCGAGCGTCCAGAAGTATTTCTCCTTTTTCTATAAGGCGCTGTACCAATTCCTGATCATTGCTCAATAGCGCGTCCCACAGGGCGTTGTTATTGACCGCTGTATCTTCTGCGGATAATCCTTCGGAGAAAACGCGGGTTTGGGGGTAATCAAATTGCCAGATGTCCCGATCGCCAATGAAGAGGACGGCGGCAGGTACGCTGGACTCCGGGAGAAAGTATTGCCAGGTCAACACGCAGGCGGCCCGGTCTAAAGCGCGAAGGCCCGCTATGCTTTCAAAATCGCTCATTTCTTCTATGGCCGAAATGTGGTGGTCTATCCAGATGAAGTTTTCACCTTTGGCCTCATAAATTTTGAGCATATCGTCTTTGGGAAGAGAAAAATCGGTGATGATGACGGTTTCAGCGGCTTCGATCTTGTCCCAGGGGATGGGGCGGCCGTAATCAATTTCGTGCAGTTCAACAGCGTCGCCAAAGCGGCGGCGAAC
>DUEH01000285.1 GCA_011192195.1 Chloroflexota bacterium
CGCCGTGAGGCTGCGCCAGGAAAAGGATGTCGCAGGCTTCCAACTCATCAGGGTGGCTGAATTTGAGCCTCGTTTGGCCGCGCAAGTTAGGATGCGCTGTGTAAACAAATCGTCCGCTCTGACTGAGCGATGTAATCTGCTGAACCCTAACATTTGGATGAAAAAGCAACAAGCGCAGCAATTCGCCGCCCACGTATCCTGCCCCGCCGACGACCGCTGCGCTAAACATCGGCCACCGCCGCAGCCAAACGCGCTACGCCTTCGTCAATCACGTCTAACGACATACCGCAGTAGGGTATACGAATGAAACGTTCGCCGCCGCCGTTGGGGAAGAAGGCTTCGCCGGAAGCCAGATTCAGGTTGTATTTTTCGCGGGCTATCTGACGGACGGCTTCGGTGGTGACGCCTTGCGGCAGCGTGAGGGAGAGGAAGAAGCCGCCATCGGGGCGGGTGGCTTGCGCTTCGGGGAGATGTTTGTCCAACGCCGCCAATGTTGCATCCAGTCTGGGCGCGTACAAGGCTTTCAGTTTTTCAATCTGCGCAGGCAACAAGCCCGCGTTCAGAAATTCGTACACAATGCCCTGCGAAAGCAGAGAGGGGGTGATGTAGGTGTCTTCGGCAATTCTGGCAACGGCTTGCAGCAGCTTGGCGTCGCCCATTGCAAAGCCAATTCGCGGGCCGGGGCCGATGAGTTTGCTGAAAGAGAGCATGTGCAGCACGCGATCAGCGTTCAAATCAAAAAGCGAGGGTTGATCTTCGCCCCGAAAACGAAGGGGGCGATAGGGCGCATCCTCGACAATCCAGAACCCGTATTCATCGGCCAAATCGACCAGGCGCTGACGTTTTTCCAGCGAATAGGTCATACCTGCCGGATTTTGAAAATCAGGAATAACGTAAAAAAGCTTGGGGACGCGCTTTTTCAGTTCGATCTCTAAGGCGTCAATGTCCAGACCGTCGCTTTGCAAAGGGATACCCAGCGCATCGGCCCGATGATGACGCAATGTGGTAATTGCCCGATCATAA
This sequence comes from Chloroflexota bacterium, assembly GCA_011192195.1. Classification (GTDB taxonomy): domain Bacteria; phylum Chloroflexota; class Anaerolineae; order 4572-78; family 4572-78; genus DUEH01. The sequence goes on from DUEH01000285.1 coordinate 1,024, forward strand.
GTAGGCGCTTCTACAAAAGCCACGTCGCCGGGTTGAAGAAAATGGGAACAGAAAAAATCAAACAGTTGCAGCGAACCGTTGGCAGTTATCACCTGCTTCGGTTCCACGCGCTTCCATTCGGCCAACCACTCAATCAGGGGTCTAAAACCATAAGATTTACCATATTGCAAAATAGTTCTGCCATACTTGCTAATGGCTCGTTGCGCCGCCGCGCTGAGATCATCCAGCGGAAAAGATTCCGGCGCGGGAACGCCGCGCGTAAAATTGATCAATTCCTGATTTGACATAACACTCTCCTTTTATTTGGTTTCGGGTTTGGAATTTAGGGTTCTCTCGTTCCCACGCAAAGAACACGAAACCAGAAACCTAAAACCCGGAACCTATTTTTAACACGTAATCTACCACTCTGGCCGGAATGTCTATACCGGTGGTATCAATGCTATTGCGAAATTCCATAGTATAATTAACTTCGTTGACCAAAAGTTGGCCGTCATCGGTCTCGAGCAGGTCAACGGCCACTACGCCGCCGCCAACCGCTTTGGCCGCCGCCAGAGAAAGCGCGTTGATTTCCGGCGTAACGGGGCAGTTTTCGGCGCGTCCGCCGCGCGAGGTGTTGGTGATCCAGTGCTTTGAATAGCGATAGATGGCGGCAAGGGTTTCATCGCCCACCACAAAACTACGAATATCGCGGGCCGGTTTGTGGATATATTCCTGAATGTAGAAGATGGAATGGTGATAGGTTCCCAAAACCTGTTTGTGTTCCAAAATGGCTTCGGCGGCTTCGCGGTCATTGATTTTTGAAAGCAGCCGCCCCCAGGAGCCAACAGCCGGTTTCAAGACAACCGGATAGCCCATTTCTTCGATGGCTTGCAAGGCGGATTCGGGGGTAAAAGCCACTTTGCAGGCCGGAACGGGAACGCCCTTTCTGATGAGCGCGGAAGTGGTTTCAAGTTTGTTGCCGCAAATGCTGGCAACCTGACAGGTGTTGACAGTGGGGATGTTCCAATCATTGAGGATGCGCAAGGCGTACAGCGCCCGCGAGTGATTGACGCAGCGTTCCAGCACGACGTCATATTGATTCCAGCCGTTACCGCGCAGGTCGAAGACCACTTTGCGGTCATCAATAATATCAACCGGCACGTTTCGGGCCTTGAACGCTTTCATCAAAAGTTTTTCTTCCACCCGCACGCGGGAAAGCAGCATAGCAATATTTGGCATTATCATCATTCCCTTTCAACTATCGGTTTCGGATTTCTGGTTTCGGGTTTCTGGTTATTGATTTTGACGCGGAAGAACCTGAAACCAGAAACTTGAAACTCGTAATCCGAAACTTATTCACCCCAGTCTTCCTCTTCTTCCGGGGCCAAGTCTATTTTCAAGGGTTTCAACGAAGTTACTTCCAACTCCACATCACATTCCGGGCATTGAACAATTTCGCCCTCAACAACATCGGCGGGCAGTTCAACGTCTGCGGCGCATTCGGGACATTCTACGGTTTTTTTTGCTGACATTTCTTTCTCCTATGAAACCCTCCGGTTTCATCTGGTGCGTATGGCGGGGGGAAAAGGTGGAGGGACACCCCCCACACCCCCCGCGCCATAGGCGGCTCCTGTAAAACACTCCTCTGCCTCAGGTCTGTGTTCATCTGTGTTAATCTGTGGACTTAAAAACTGTCAGGCAGCTAGTCACCTATCTACTGCTTTTCTCAATTCTATTTCTCACGTCCTCCGCAAAACGATTGATGAAGTCCATAATGAATTGAGTAATGTCCATTTCCGGGTTGGCGATGAGCGGCGTCAGATCAAGGGCAAAGGCCAGACCGGTAGCCTCATCTGTACTATGCGAAGCAAAGTAGGTAGCGTTGGCGCGGCGACGCCCCATTGTAGCCAGATCGTAACGTTTGCCGCCCGCCACTTGCGAATCGAAGACGCCTACCAGCGCCATTTGCAGGTTCTCTTGCTCAGACACGTCAAAGGCCACCTTGTCTTCGTCAAGCGTCCAATCCAGATCGCGCCATACTTCGCAACCGTAAAGTTTTTCGGGGCGATCTTCAGCGGGCAAGGCGCGGATGGCAGCGATGGTTTTTAGCGTCACGCCCATATGGGTGTCGTGCTTGTCGGCCAGATTATGGGTGTAGACAATTTTGGGTTTGGCGGCTTTGAGGATGTTGATCAGGTCTGCCACCGCTGTTTTGTTGGCGGGGTCTTTCACCTGGCTGCTGGCGTAATCCAGCAGAAATTGGACGGCAAAGTCGCCAACAAAGGCGGCTTTTTTCTGCTCCAGCAAGCGAACATCGCGCATTTCATCGTCCGTGTAATCGGCGTAAAATCCACTGCGAGCGGAGCCGCGCCCGTTGGTCATTACCACGCCGGTGAACCACTTGTTTGGCTGTTGGTAGCATTGCAAGATGCCGTCAACGGCCATAATTTCCAGGTCGTCCTGATGCGCGCCAATGCCCAGATGGGTGGTTCGCGCCAGCGCTTCTTCTTCCGGCGCGCCATCGGGGATAAACAGTTCTGCTTCAGGGTTGTTCAGCTTCATTTTTTTACTCCAAACAGTTTTTTTGTACAAATTCAGTCAACCCGTCAATTTATGCTCCAAGCGGTTCCGTGAACCGCGTCTCAGGCGTAAAACCATCGCCGGGTCTGCCCTGAGTACGACCGAATGGGTCACGAAACCGGCTGGAACGCAACCTGGTTTACTGAACCTGTACGTTTTTCAGCAATCCCCGCTTTGGATAGACCTTTTTCAACGCCGGTAAAAATGGGACACGGATATTACAGATTAAAACGGATTGACGCTGATATTAGAAAAAAATGAAAATCCGTGTCAATCCGTGTCATCTGCGTCATCCGTGTCCCATTATTCATTTCATACCGGGAACTGCTGTACGTTTTTTTCTTGCAATACTTTCAAGGTTTCGACAGCTATTCTCAATTCTTCGTTGGTAGGGATGACCAGGATTTTCACCCTGCTGTCATTTGTTTGAATCTCGGCGACGCTGTTGCCGGGCGCGTTGTTTTTGTTGGCGTCCAGAGCGATGCCCAAATTTTCCAGTCCGGCGCAACTTTGCTGCCGAATGTAGGCGCTGTTTTCGCCGATGCCGGCGGTGAAGACCAGCGCGTCCACGCGCCCCAGAGCAGCCGTATACGCTCCGATGTACTTTTTGATGCGCCAGGTGTACATCTCCAACGCCAGTTTTGCCTGTTCGTCGCCTGCGGCTTGACGCTCCAGAATGTCGCGCGCATCGTTGCTGCCGCAGATGCCCAGCAAGCCGCTCTTTTTGTTGAGGGTCTGGTTGATCTCTTCCGGCGACATGCCAAATTTATCGGCCATATAGAAAACCACCGCCGGGTCAAGGTCGCCGCTGCGCGTGCCCATTATCAGCCCGGCCAGCGGACTGAAGCCCATCGAAGTATCCAGCGATTGCCCGTTTTTCACCGCGGTGATGCTGGCGCCGTTGCCCAGATGCGCGGTGATGACGTTTGTTTCCGACAGGGATTGGTCCAGATGCTCGGCGGCTTTTTCGGCAACGTAGGCGTGCGACGTGCCGTGAAAGCCGTAAACGCGAATACCGTGTTCCGTGTAGTAGTTGTCCGGGATGGCGTAGCGATAGCTGGCAGGCGGCATTGTCTGATGGAAGGCAGTGTCAAAGACGGCCACGTGAGCGGCCTGCGAAAAGACTTGCATTGCCACTTCGATGCCTTGCAGATTGGCCGGATTGTGCAGCGGGGCCAGGGGAATCAATTCCCGGATGACGGCGATGACTTCCGCGTCAATGCGCGTGGGCTGGCTGAATTTTTCGCCGCCGTGTACTACGCGATGCCCGACAGCCGTGATTTCTGCCGGGTCGGCAATCACGCCGATTTCGGCATCGGTGAGCAGGGCGTTCATTTCTCGCAGGCCCTGCCCGTGATCGGCTATGCGTAGTTCGCGCGCCGTTTCCTGCTGACCAACCGCATGTTTGATGCGTCCCGTTTCCAGGCCAATGCGCTCTACAATGCCCACAGCCAGAACTGATTTCTCTTCGATGTCGAAGAGGCGATATTTGATGGATGAACTACCAGAGTTGATGACCAGAATTTTCATTATATCCTCATATTGTGGTGGAATCGGTAAAAAAGGCCGATAATTCGCCTTTCAGTTGTTGCCAGGCGTCTTGGCAATTCAAAACCAGATGCGCCATTTTCCCCCAACTTAAATTGAAGGTATACGCCTGCCGAAAAACGTGTCGAAAGCTCAAATACTCTTTGAGACGCAGCCGTAACGTATCAGGAATTACAGCGCCTCTTTGGTCTGTGGGATGCGCCATTGCATTCAACAGATCGCTGTGCCAACAGGCGCCGGACGGTAGATCGCCATCAATTTCAAGCGAAATACGTTTGAAAATATTCTCTATGCCTGTATAAAATGAATGTAACAGTGTCCCCAATGCGGCAACGTCGAAAAAATTCGGTTCTGATTGGCTTGCGCTGCGAATAAGTGGTGTATACTGGTCTAATAGATGATCAATTTGCTCTACTTCCACCTGCACCTGTTCATTCACTTCAGAATACACGATGCAAGCCCCCCTTTTGTTTTAAGTAGCGAGTAAAAGGGGTACTCTCATCCAAATCAACTACATCCAGACGACGTTGAAGAACATCTTCGGCCTGACTCATTGTTTTGAAAAAACGTTCCGGGCGAAGTCCGCTCACAGCAAAATCAATGTCGGAATCGTCTCGCATTGTTCCCTTTGCCGCCGATCCAAACAGATACACGTTTGTTGCGCCAGCCGCTTTAAAAACGTTTGCGGCCTCATGCACCAAGATTGACAATTTTTGTTCTACCATTACAGCCTCCTATTTCGCGGTAGTGGTTAGAAAGTAAGTGACGGAGCGACAAAGTTTAACTTTGTTATTCCGGATTCATCACTTACAATTTAACCACCACCCTGTTTCGCTTCTTCTGTCATTTCTTACGCTTGCTGCGCCTGAATAGCTGTAATCGCCACTGTGTTAATGATGTCATCTACGGTGCAACCGCGACTCAGGTCGTTGACGGGTTTGTTCAAGCCTTGCAGCACCGGGCCAACGGCGATGGCGCCGGTTTCTCGCTGGACGGCTTTGTAAGTGTTGTTGCCGGTGTTTAAGTCAGGGAAGATGAGTACGCTGGCGCGTCCCGCCACTTCCGAGCCGGGCATTTTATTTTTGCCTATCGCTTCATCTACTGCCGCATCGTACTGGATAGGGCCTTCGATGAGCAAATCAGGTCGATGCTGCTGCGCCAGTTTGGTGGCTTCACGCACCCGTTCTACCTCTTTGCCGCGCCCGGAAGCGCCGGATGAGTAGGAAAGCATTGCCACACGCGGCTCGATGCCAAAGGTTAGCGCCGTTTCTGCCGAAGTGATAGCGATTTCGGCCAGTTGAGGGGCGGTGGGATTGGGGTTCACGGCGCAGTCGCCGTAAACCAGCACCCGATCCTCCAGACACATAAAAAACACCGACGACACCACCGAATAATTCGCCTTTGTTTTGATGAATTGGAAAGCAGGGGTGATGGTGTGGGCAGTGGTGTGCATTGCGCCGGAAACCATCCCGTCGGCGTGGCCCTTGTAGACCATCATCGCGCCAAAATAAGATACGTCATTCATCTGGTCGCGGGCAAAGTCAATGGTTATGCCGCGATGCTTGCGCAACTGATAATAAGTTTGGGCGTAATCTTCAAATTGAGGGGCGGTGTGGGGCTGCACAATATCTACGCTGTCCAGGTCAATGTGTAATCCCCGCCGCGTGATAATTGATTTGATCTCATTGGGATTGCCGATCAGGGTGATGTCTACCACATCTTGTTCCAGCAGGGATTCGGCAGCTTTCAGGATGCGATCATCAACGCCTTCAGGGAAGACAATCCGTTTTTTATCCGCTTTGGCTTGTTGGGTCAGGTTGAAGAGGAACATTTGCGGAGAAAGGCCGCGGGACGTCAGATGACCGTATCGCTCCATCATTGTCTCTGTGTCTACGTGTTTGGCAAAAAGGCGCAGGCTGGCTTTGATCTTGGCAAGATTGTCGGCGGTGATATAAGAGCGAATGGCGTTGATGTTGGTCACGCTTTCGTAAGTTTCCGTTTTAACCGCCAGAATGGGGGGAACCTGATTCAGTCCGTCCAATAGTTTGGTAATGGTGGGAGCCGGACGTTCGCCGGTAGTCAACAGCAGTCCGGCTACAGCAGGGTAGTTTTTGGAGCGATGCGCCAGAATGGCGCTTAAGATCACTTCCCCGCGATCACCGGGCGTCAACAGCAGCGCGTTTTCTTTTCCCTTCAGACGCGCCAGATAGTTTTGCATCTGCATAGCAATGACCATATAGTGCTGCGCCAGACGGTCCAGCTTATCCGCTCCATACAGCACTTCGGCATTCAGATGCTCGGCAATTTCCTTTAGGGTTGGACTGGCAAGACGTTCATCCGTGGGAATAACCGATATAATCAGGTCGTCTAAATCCAAATCCTGTTGCAACTTGCGCTGAAGTTCGTCAGTGCGCTGTGGGTCGGCGCGATTGACAATCACCTCCAGGACGGGGCAATTTTTACTCTGAAATCGTTCCAGCGCCATCCTAATGGGGCTGATGATCTCATCGTAGTTGTTTCCCGCGCCGCTGGCAAGGATCAGCGCCCAGCTCCCCAGGCTTTGAGCAATTTCAATGTTGATATCAAACTCAAAAGTCGCGCCTTCATCGGTCAGGTCAGAACCGATGCAGAGCAGAAAATCATAGCGCTCTGCCAGGTCGCTGTATTTTTGGATGATGCGCCGCAAAAAATCATCGTGCTGCTGCTGCGCCAGCAGGTCTGTTGCTTCTGACATGGTGAAGGCGTAGGTGTCCTGGTAGGGCTGCGAAAGTTTAAAATGGGCGAGGAGCAGGTCAATGTTCTTGTCACGCCCCCCTTCTTCACAATCGCCAATGACCGGACGAAATACGCCCACGCGCCCGGTTGTTCGCAGCGCCGCGCTCAATACGCCCAGCGAGATGAGCGACTTGCCGCCGTGCGGCTCAATGGTGGTAAGGTAGATTGAGTTAGTCATAATAGCTGCCTCTCTAAGGGGGTTCCAAAATTTAAAATACCCCAAGAAGCCTCAGTTCGGGATAAGGCTTACAGTCCACAGATGGACGCAGATACCTGCGGCAGATAAAAGCAAAAAATAAAAAATCTGTACCCAACAAGCGGGGCATACTATGTCCATCTGTACCCAAAAAGCGCCCAAAAAGAGGGGCAGACTCAGGGGCATACCATGTTAATCTGTGGACTGTTTTTGTCTTGATTCGACGCATCTTTTCTTATCCCGAACTCAGGTCAAGAATGTTCCGCTCACGCAGTGCGACCGCCGACGGCAGACCGCAGACCGTCACAAAAACAGCCCTCGGCGGTCAACAGTCGGCGGTCAGCGGTCATTCGTCAAGCGTCAGGACTTTGCAGTCCAATGATTTTGGGATAATTATTCTTTTGGAACAGCCTAACTGCTGCTTGCCAGTTGCTCGTAATATTCCCTAAGCCATTCATTTGAATTGCCCCTGGCAATGGTCTGTTGCAGGATGTTTTCCACGTCTTGGCGAGTCATTTTGACTTCGTTGCGGATGACGTTGATGTTGTTCCTGCTAACAGCCAGCGTTTTAACGGCAAAGAAAAGCGGCCACATACAAGCCAGCCGAATTTCGTGTTCGTCGGGCGGCATAGCCATAATGTAATCCAGCCCGTGCCGCAAGTGGCGGTCTGCTTTATTTGCCAGGATGGTCACAATTTTTAACGCCCGCGCCCCGTTTTCAGGTAAAAAGAAGGTGTCGCGGGTCAAGCCCACTTGCGCCATAAAACTTTCGGGTACAAAAACCCAGCCACGCCGGTAATCCGAGAGCATACCTCGAATAACATTGACAGTTTGCAGCGCCAGACCGTACTCGCGACTCAAGGGCATTAAGCCGTCTTTTTTTGCCGCAATTTCGGCTGAATGCCAGGCAAAGACATCGGTGATCAGATAGCCTACTCGCCCGGCAACCTGGTGCATATAATCGTCCAGCGCGGCTTCGTCTTCTACAAAAGGCCCGTGTTCCTGCCATCTGGCCATCCCCAGCGAAGTGCGGTTGATGCGCGTTACCAACGCATCTTGCAGTGTTTTTGGCAGTTGGCGCAGCGCCTCGATAACCTGAGCGGCGTTTTGCGCTACCGCCACTTCCGGGTCGGAACCGTCCAGATTGGCAATGCGACTGGTCAGGTCACTTAGCGGCGCTTTACCGCTTAAGATCTGCGCCCACAACCTGAGCAAATACGCTTTGCGATCTGCAAGAATGTCAGGGTGGTCTTCCAGAATATCAGAAACGCGAAGCAAGAGGTAGGCGGTGGTGATAGCATCGCGGACAATAGCGGGCAGGTGTTCAATAGAAAGCGCAAAGGTACGACTCACGTCGCGCAGCATTTTATATTGGTGTTGCATTTGTTTTCCTTGTTGTACGGTTACCAGGTACTGGGGTCGTTGAATGGGATTGAGCTTTCTCAATGCCAGACGAAAGACCAAAGACGAATGACAAAGGAAATTCACGGCTAAAATTCGTCTTTCGTCTTTCGTCAAAACGGGAACGTCATTACAAATCCCGTTGAAGGAATCCAGTGCCAGTTACTATTTTAGATCAATAATGTCAATTCGCCGGGTATCTTCCGCTTTGAGCGTGCCGGCGCCTTCAATAAGCAGCACCAAATCGCCTATCTCGCCGTTTTCTTTGAGCCACTTGCGGGCGACTTTGCGCCGTTCTGATAGCTTGGCAAAAACTTTTTTAGAGGCAATATGAACCGGATAAACGCCGTAACTGAATTGCAATTGTTGACAGGCGCTTTTTTTGCGACTGGGGGCCACAATCCATTGCGACAGACGGAAACGAGTTACCCGCCGGGCAGTGGCGCCGCCCAGACTGGGGATAAAGATGAGCGCCGGGTTCAGCGTTTTAGCCATTAGGAAAATATTAGACGAAACGAGGTCTTCCCGGCTGATGTCACCGCGATCTTGTTGCAGTTTCAACAGGTCGCTGATACCAAATTCTGCGGTGCAGGTTTCTTCTGTGCGCTGAGCAATGCGCGCCATAACGGCAACGGTCTCTGCCGGGTAGTCGCCAATGGCGGTTTCGCCGGAGAGCATTATTGCGTCGCTGCCGTCTAAAATGGCGTTGGCTACGTCAGTCACTTCGGCGCGGGTAGGGCGGCGATTGCGCGTCATTGATTCCAGCATTTGGGTAGCGGTAATTACCGGTTTAGCGGCCAAATTAGCTTGCCGGATGAGTTGTTTCTGCGCAGCGGGAATATCTTCGATGGGGATCTCTACGCCCAAATCGCCGCGAGCCACCATTAAACCGTCGGCGGCGTCTAAAATTTCTTCAATATGCTGCAACGCGCCGGAGCGCTCTATTTTGGCGATGATGAATGGATCGTAGTCCAATTCAGCGGCGGCTTCTCGTACGGCAATGATATCCGCCGCGTTTTGCACAAATGACTGGCTCACGCCATCAATCTTCTCTTCGGCGGCAAAGGCCAGCATCTCCCGGTCTTGCGGGGTAAAGGCGCTGAGTCCCAAATCAATATCGGGAAAGTTGACGCCTTTGTGAGAACGAAGTTCGCCGCCCGTTTTGACGGTGCAGTGAACTTTCTGCCCTTCCACGCGCTCTACCATCAACTGGATGTAACCATCGTTCATAAAGATGCTGTCGCCCGGCTTAACGGCTTTGGGCAAGCCTTCAAAATCCATCGAGGCGCGGTATTGGTTGCCGGTAATTGTTTGGGTCTGCAAGATAAAGGATTGACCCCGTTCCAAAAAGAGAGGTTCCTCTTCCAGTTTACCGATACGCATTTTGGGGCC
>DUEH01000286.1 GCA_011192195.1 Chloroflexota bacterium
CCGAAGGGCGTTTCTTGTGGCTTCGTACCATCGGCAGCACTCTGGTTGGCGAAGGCGTAGACACCGTCATCTTTGTGCTGGTTGCCACCCTCTTTGGCGTTTTTCCGCCCGAAATTGCCCTCAGCCTTATTGTCGCCAACTATATCTTCAAAGTAGCCATTGAAGTTGCCTTCACTCCCCTCACCTACGCCCTGATTGGCTTTTTGAAAAAGGCGGAACAGGAAGACTACTATGACCGCGACACCGACTTCAACCCTTTCAGCCTGACAACATAGCTGGATTCATTGAATGATACGGTAGCGAGACGATGAACGGCAGGGGAGACAAAAAATGACAACTAAAATGCGGGAAGACCTAAAAATAAATGTACTAAAAGACCTGCCGGGCTGGATAGAAGCAGACTCGGAATGGGGACTGCGTCTGAAACAGGCCATAGACAGACTATCCGGCGTGCAAATGACCTATGCCGAATTTTTGGAATGGGCGGATGAAGACACTCTGGCTGAATGGGTGAATGGGGAGGTGATTATGAGCAGCCCGGCAAATAGAAGACATCAGGACATCGCCGGATTTTTGGAAAGCCTTATGCGTCTTTTTATTGAAACGCATCAATTGGGCGTTGTGTGCAGCGCCCCTTTTCAAATGAAATTGAGTAATAGCGGTAGAGAACCGGATTTACTCTTTGTTGCCAATGACCATCTGGCCCGCCTGCGAAAAACCTACCTGGATGGCCCCGCAGATTTGGTGGTAGAAATTATTTCACCGGAAAGCGCGGGCAGGGACCGGGGCGACAAATTTTATGAATACGCGCAGGGCGGCGTGCCGGAATACTGGCTGATTGACCCCCAACTGCGTTGGGCAGAGTTTTACCATCTTAAAGGCATTCGTTATCATCTTGCCTTCAGCGGCGAAACGGGTAAATACCGCGCTCTTAACCTGCCGGACTTTTGGCTGCGGGTAGAGTGGCTGTGGCAGGATACCCTGCCCCTTGTAGATGATGTGCTGCTGGAAGTAGGCGGCAAAGCTTACGCCCTTCGCTGGATAGAGCGGCTTAAGCAGGGTGGATTTTTAGAGTGATCTCAGACAACCAACAACCAACAACCAACAAGGGACAAATGATCAATGACAACTGACCTCCTCTTCGACGATTCAACTCTTCCCCCCAATCATCGCAGCGGATTTGTAGCGGTAGTGGGGCGCCCCAACGTGGGCAAAAGCACCTTGACGAACCACTATCTGGGGCAGAAAATCGCCATTGTCAGCCCCAAACCGCAGACCACGCGCAATCAATTATTGGGTATTCTCACCCTTGACCGGGCGCAGATTGTCTTTGTGGATACACCCGGCATTCACAAACCGCATCACAAATTCGGCGAGTATCTGGTAGAAGAGGCGGTGCGCGCCATCCCGGACGCCGACGCGATTTTGTGGCTGGCAGACGGCTCGGAAGCGCCCACCGGTGAAGATAAACTGGCGCTGGAAGCCATTCAATCCCAAAAAAATCGCCCCCCGGTACTCCTGGCATTGAACAAGATTGACCTTCTCTCTCGCGAAGACGTTTTACTCAGACTGGCGCAGTTCACCGAAAGCTTCCAGCCCGATTTAACCATTCCCATTTCCGCCACGCGCGGTGACAATCGAGAAGAGTTGCTGGAACACATCATCAACATCCTGCCTCTTGGCCCGCGTTACTTCCCCGAAGACCAGGTGACAGACCAGCAAACCCGTTTCATCGCCGCCGAACTGATTCGCGAGGCGGCGCTGCAAACGCTGCGTCAAGAGGTTCCCCACGCCCTGGCCGTGTTGGTTGAAGAGTTCAAAGAGCGCAGCGACAGTCTGATTTACATTGCCGCCCGCATCTTTGTAGAGCGTGAATCGCAAAAAGGGATTGTCATTGGCAAAGGCGGGTTGGCGCTCAAAAAAATCGGTCAATTGGCCCGCCCGCAGATTGAAGAATTAGCAGGCGCCAAAGTTTTTCTGGAATTGCGGGTCAAAGTTCGCCCCAAGTGGCGCAAAAAGAAAGAAGAACTGAAACGCCTGGGCTATTCGGTGGGAGATTAATTCACGTAATCGCCCCTCCCATTTTTAATTTTACATTTTTAACTTTTAACGTAACTACTCAGGCTCAGGTGCGACGCACTTAATAAATTGTTTTTTAGTGCAAATAACTACCCAATATCGTCAAAATTTGCGCTTGCAGGGCGCTTCGTGAAGTGCGTTGCACCTATTTTCTCTATGGCTGAGTAGTTACCTTTTAACTTCCCTCCCCCTCTTCACAAACACTAGATATTGTGGTATAATCTAGACAGCCCTACTAGATGTAGATGTAGGGCTATTTCTGCATGACATAAAGTTGTGGTACAATAGAGTGAGGGGGCAGACACCCTCATCTCGCCGGGAGTTGATTTATGCAAGCGTTAAAAGAACGTATCTTGACCGAAGGGCAAAATCTGGGGAATGGTATTCTCAAGGTAGACAGTTTTATCAACCATCAGGTAGACCCGGCCTTGATGCTGGCTGTTGGCGGCGCGTTGGCGGCGCATTTTGGCGCGTTGGGGATAAACAAAGTCCTCACCGCCGAAATTTCCGGCATTGCGCCCGCAGTGATGACCGCGTTGGCGCTGGGCGTAAAAGTAGCCTACGCGCGCAAAACCAAACCCGTCACTATGCCGGATAACGTCTACACCGCCGCCGCGCCATCGCACACCAAAGGCGGCGAAGTGCGGCTGATGATCTCGCCGGAATTTTTACGCCCGGAAGACAAACTGCTCATCATTGATGATTTTTTAGCCAGCGGCAACACCATTATGGCGCTGGTTGATCTGGCAAAACAGGCAGGCGCGGAAGTTATTGGCGTGGGCGCAGTGATTGAAAAACAGTTTGAAGGTGGCAGAGCAATGCTGGAAGCGCAGGGAATTCGCGTGCGCTCCCTGGCCGTCATCAAAGAAATGACCGATACCGAAATTATCTTTGCCGAGGGAGTATCGCCGTGAGTCGGCGCGCGCTGGTCATTCTGGATTTTGGCTCGCAGTACAGCCAGCTTATTGCCCGCCGCGTGCGCGAGTTAAGCGTTTACTGCGAACTGCTGCCCTACGATGCCCCGCGCGCGCAAATCGAAGCCCTTGATCCGCCCGGCTTCATTCTTTCCGGCGGCCCCGCATCGGTTTACGCGCCGGACGCGCCCCAACTGCCGCCCTGCGTGCTGGAAATCGGCGCGCCGGTGCTTGGTATATGCTACGGAATGCAGCTTTTAACCCACGCTTTGGGCGGGCGCGTTGACCCCAGCCCGCAGCGAGAATACGGGTTGGCGCAGCTAAAAATTACTAATACCGATTCGCCGCTGTTTGTCCGTTTGGGGACTGCTTCGGTTGAGCCGGAACACACCCTTTCAACGCCGGACGAAAGACCAAAGACGGATGACGAAGGGTTTGACGCAGAAAATTCGTCCTTCGTCTTTCGTCCTTTGTTCAAAATCCCCGTCTGGATGAGTCACGGCGACAGGGTGACGGAATTGGCGCCCGGTTTTGACGCTATTGCTGTTTCGGATAATTCGCCCTACGCCGCCATTGCCCACCCGCAGCGTCAACTCTTTGGCCTGCAATTCCACCCGGAAGTGGCGCACACGCCGCAGGGCAAAGATATTTTGCGCGCCTTTGTCAGCGATATTTGTCGCAGCCCCGGCGATTGGACAACCGGCAACTTTATTGCGGAAACCACCGCCGCCTTACGCGCTCGGATTGGCGACGGGCAAGTGGTCTGCGGGTTGTCCGGCGGCGTGGACTCATCGGTTACGGCGGCGCTGCTGCATCGGGCTGTGGGAAATCAACTCACCTGCATTTTTGTCGACACCGGCATGCTGCGGCAGGGCGAAGCGG
>DUEH01000287.1 GCA_011192195.1 Chloroflexota bacterium
AACCTTGCGGACACCTTCGGCCGGTAACGGAAGTCCGAAGCCAGAGGGAACAAGAAAACAAGACGTGTGACAGTGTTCTCCGCTTTTCGGGTATTGAACCCCGAAATTTGTATAATGAAGGGTATCAAACCTCGAGGCAAGCCCCGAACCCCATTTTCCGAGGCAGAGCCTCGGGGTATGCAACCTGTATTGATGGAATCAATCTCAAATCTTTGACATTTCGGTGAAAGTCCTTATAGTTCACCCTGATACCGGGTCGTATTTCTGGGTCTAAAAAAGGGGGAATGTTATGCAACAGGCAAAATTTAGTTTGACATTTTCGTTAATGGAATTTTTGAGCAACTATAAATTTTACGGCTTCAAAGATAAAAGCTCAATGGTGCGGGCGGCCTTGCTTGGGCTGAAAGAAGAATTTGAACTGAAAACTCTCAGGCAATCGGCTAATTTGTACGCTGAGATTTATGAAGAGGAGAGTGATTTGCAGGAATTGACCGAGGCTGCGGTCGCGGGATGGCCGGAATGACAGTTCTAAAACGGGGAATGGTGATAGATGTTGATCTCAACCCCAGCAAAGGATCAGAAACGGGGAAAGTTCGGCCCTGTGTAATTGTGACCAACAATGTTTATAATGAAAGGGTGCCGGTTATACAGGTTGTTCCGGTCACCGGCTGGAGCGAGAAAAAAGGGCGCATCAGGACGAATGTGGAGATTATGCCCGGCAGTCAAAACGGATTATCGAAAAAGTCGGTGGTAGATTGCTTGCAGACCCGGCCAATAGACCATCGGTATCGATTGATTAGAATCCGGGGCAAGCTGACGGAAGAAGAGATGAAACAGGTAAACGAGGCGCTCAAAATTGTATTTGCCTTGTAGGGGGCTTGCCGTGAGGTGGGGCGCGTTTTATCCGCAATCGGCTGATCGCCCGGTGTTTATTGGAATTGAAGATTGGATAATGAAGATTGGATAGATTGGAAATTCAAAGTCAAGAACGCAATTTCAAATCTTCCGCCACAACAGGAAATGAAAAAATGACAACATCTCCCCCCTTTTCACCCATCGCTTTACACTACTTTCGATTACCCCGCCACACTTGGGAATTGATGCTCATCCGTATGAAACAACTGGGCGCGGACGCCATTTTCACGCCCGTACCCTGGGGTTTCCACGAAATTGACGATAATCAATTCGATCTGAGCGGCATCACCACACCTCGCAGAAACGTGCTCGCTTTTGTGGAAACCTGCGCCGCAATGGGCTTTCCCGTGATCCTTGACCTGTTTCCCGGCCCCGACGCCGGCCTGCTCTTTGGCGGCTTTCCCGTCTGGCTCTTGCGCAAGCACCCGGAAACTCAGGCCAGCGACCAACCAGGCAACCCGCTGCCTGCCGTCACCCTGCAACATCCAACGACGTTGAAATACGCGCGGCGTTGGCTGGAGCAGCTTACCCAAAGCTTGCCGGAAGACGTTGCGCTGCAACTGAAGTTGAAAAATTACCTACCGGATTTTAGCGACCACATCGCCGCCGTACAGTGGCCTATCTGGCTGCGAAAACGTTACGCCCAAAGCGGACTGGCTGGCCTGAACGCCGCCTACGCCTCCCCCACGCCTTTTAGCAGTTTCAGCCGCATCCCGCTGAACGCTCAACTCGACAGCCCCGCCTTCCAACAGGATGTGCAGGAATTTTACGCAGGGCTAGGCGAAGGCGCGCGTCAAAGCTACAGCCAAATTCTACTGGAATTGGGGAGAGAGCTTGGCGCAGCCATCGACTCGCCGCTGCACGGCGCGCAAATCACCCCGGACCCCGCCGATGCAGGCGCAGGGTTTCAATGGGCAATGGACGCGCCGCTGCGCCCCGATGGAACGCCGCGCCCCAATTTTTGGGCGCTGAAAAAAGCCAATCTGCAAAAAACGCTGCCGGACGATGCCCCTCTTTACCCCGCCGACCCCGCCGCTGCGGTAGCGCTTCCCGTTGCCGCAAATACCCTTGTGGGGCGCTTGATGCTCGATGGCCGGTTGGAGCAAAGCATTCTGGACGCCGACGCGGACGCAACCACCCTCAGCGCTCAAAACCAAAGCGCCGCCGCCGACCTGTACTTCACTCTGCCCGGCGCAAACGCTCCCCTGCCCGATTATCTTGCCGATTATTTGCGCTCTCTGCTGGCGGGCAAAACCCAAGCGCTGGCTTACTGCGCGGAGATGGTTGAGCAATTGCTGCAAGCCTTTGAAAAACCGTCGCCCCCTGCCAAACAGAAATCGGACGCCCCCGACGCCTCTCTTTCTGAAGCCCAAGCCGCGCTCACTCAGGCCAATCAGGCGCTCTACAAAGCCGCTTCCTCCATCGGCGCGCTGGAAGAAGTGTTTGCCACCGCTCTGGATAAAACGCAGACGCCGGAAACCACACCGACTTTCTTCTCGCTGGACGCCGTCCGCTTCAAAAACCTCCAATCCGCCTGCCAGACCCTTGCGCCCATTCTAAACGCCGCCAGTCAGAGCAGTCTGCCCGCAGCCTTCACCCTTGAGCAATACGTCGCCGCCCATCGCAGTGTTGCCAATGCCGCCGCGCAGTCTTTCAGTGAGTTGAACGCAACCCTGCGTTGGCTGCGCGAAGAAATGGCCGCCAACGCGCTGCCGTCTACGGGCTGGATTGTTCACGCGCGCGTGCAGACAATTTTGCAAAGCCTTAGCGTAATTGCGCCATAAAAGACTCTTCTGCGGCGCTTTTCTACTCATTTGAAACACACCCTTTTCAATAGATTGCGCCACTGCCTTTGCTAATACGGGTGTTGCTACCGCGCCGATGTCATTGACGTCGGCGCTTTTTTTATGTTGCTACATCCAGCACTTCAAAAACCAAATCCGGTTCTGCGTGGCCTTTCAGGCGGATGAGTCCCAGTTCATGGGCGACAATGCGGTCTCTGACCTGCTGATAGGCAGCGTTGCTGAGGAGGATTTGCCCGGCTTTGGCCTGCGATTGGATGCGGTCGGCCATATTGATGCTGCGTCCAATGGCGGTGTAGTTGTGGATGGCTTCAGAGCCAACGTTACCCACAATGACCGGGCCGGAGGTGATGCCAATACCAAAGCCCAGCCGATGTTCGGGGGGCAGGCGACGGTGCAATTCTGCGGTGGCTTGCTGAATGTTCAGCGCCGCTCTTACAGCGCGTAAAACGTGGTCGGGTTGGGGGAGGGGAACGTTGAACAGGGCCAGGGCGGCGTCGCCCTGGAATTTGTCCAGCGTTCCTTCTTCAGACAAGATGGCTTCAACGGCCAGCGTAAGATGCTGGTTGAGGATTTCCAGAAGGGTTTCCGGTTCGTGTTGTTCGCTGAAGGCGGTGAAGTTGCGCAGATCGGCGAAGAGGATGGTGACGGTGTGGCGTTCGCCGCCCAGTTTTACGCGGGCCGGGTCTGAGAGAAGTTGGTTGACCACTTGCGGCGCTACGTAGCGTTCAAAGGTCTGTCGCACCTGCCGCACGCGACGCTCCAATTGACGCCGTTCGGTCAGGTCATCCAGCACAATGGCAACGCCGCTTGCGCTTTGGCTTTTGTCTTTCAAGGGGCTGATGTGCAGGCGCAGCGATGCGGATTCTTTGTGTGGCAGGCTGGTTTGCAGTTCGTGGCCGGTGAGGGGGGCGTTTTGCGCTTTTACCGCGTTAATCAGGGAAGTGATTTTTGGCCCTAATCCGGGTAGCGCCTGCGCGTAAGGGCGGCCTATTGTTTTATCTGCCTGCACCTGCAAGATTTTTTTCGCAGCGCGATTAAGGGTGACAACCGCGTCTTCACTATCAATGGTGATAACGCCGCTGGCAATGCTGGCAAAAATGTTATCCGTATAACGCTTCATTTCAGTAATGGCGTCGTGCTGGCGCTTGAGATCGGCAAAGAGTTGGGCATTTTCTACGGCAATGGCCGCCTGACCACTTAGCGTTGCCAGAAGTTTTTCGTCGCCAGCGGTGAAGATTGTTTCATCACTCACTCTACCCAGCAGAATCATCCCCAAAAGTTTTTTCTGCGTTTTCAAGGGCGCGCATAAAATGGTATTTAACTTTGATGCCGCGCGAAGCTTGGTGGTGATGATTGCTTGTCCGGCGCGGCAGGTCTTGTCAAGAATTTCTTCGCCAATTTCGCGCAGGATATCGGCGCAGTCAGCCGCGCCAAAACAACTTTCTACGCTCAATTGGGTTGGATCTTCTGCGGATAAAAGAAGGATGCCGCCCACATTGCATTGAATGGTGTGTCCGGCGCCTTCCAGCACCAGGCGGTAAATGGCTTGCGGGTTCAGGCTTGCGGAAATTGTTTCGCCGATGGTGTAAAGCAGGTTTATCTCTCGGTAGCGTTCCAGCGTTTCGCGGGCAACGTCTCGCGTTTCCAGCGCCTGAGTCAGTAGAAGTATCAGGCTGCCATGCAGGCAGCGCAGCGCAGTTTGATTGATCGGTTGGCGGGCCAGCAGCGCCCCCAAAAAATTCAACTTAACAAGCAGCGGCAGGGCAATAAAATTTGCGTGTTGGATCATTTGTCCTTGAAGCAGTTGAGGAAGCGCAGTAGTTAAATCGGGCGGCTCCCAGTCGCCAACGGCGGCAAATTGTTGTCCGTCAGTCTCAGTCAGGATCAAGGCGCCGCCTGGAGAAAGAGCGCTAAATTCCTGTAGAAGCAATTCCATCTCTTGCCGTTTTAGCAAATGGCGCAGCGGAATGTTTTCTGATAAGGGCATGGTTCTCCTAAAGGCTCAGGTTCAGAACTGCGGCAACTCGCCTGGTGATCAGGTCCGGGTCAAAAGGCTTGGTGATATACTCATCGGCTCCGGCATCTATTCCCAGTTGTTTGTCAATTTCTTCACCTTTGGCTGTGAGCAGGATAACATAAATATCTTTGGAGTACGCTTTTACGCGCCGGCATACTTCATAGCCGTTGATGTCTGGCATCATTACATCCAAAAAAATCAGATCGGGGTGATCTTCATAGACCAATGCCAAGCCTTCTTCTCCTCCTTCGGCAAGGCTCACATCTAGCTGCGAGTCGAGTCTTTCCAGAGTGTGACGGAGTAGAATGCGAATAACGGGTTCGTCATCAACGATCAGGACTTTTTTATTCAAGAGCTTCTCCATAATTCATGCTAGAGGCCATTCAAGTATCTTTATTGTAAAAGATACCACAGTTTTATGCGAATGTCATTTGGATGTGTTCAAAATGGAGGCGCGTTTATCTTGTTTTGCCCTCAAAAAAAGGTAGTGTTATACTGTGACCAAATTGATTTGTTGCCAAAATCACAAACATTTGTAGATACAAAGGAGTATAGCAATGGAATACAGAATTGAAAGCGATTCTATGGGAGAGATCAAAGTTCCTGCTGATAGGTACTATGGCGCTCAGACGGCCCGATCTTTGATGAACTTCAAAATAGGGGGAGAACGTTTTCCCCGCGAGATGATTCGGGCGCTTGGTATTTTAAAGAAGGCCGCCGCTTTGACCAACCAGGAGTTGGGTACACTTTCTGCTGATAAAGCCAAATTGATCGTCCAGGCCGCCGATGAAGTCATCGAAGGGAAACTGGATGAGCATTTCCCCCTGGTTGTCTGGCAGACCGGCAGCGGCACGCAAACCAATATGAACTCTAACGAAGTCATCGCTAACCGCGCTATCGAATTGGCGGGCGGCGAGCTTGGCAGCAAAAAACCTGTTCACCCCAATGACGATGTGAACAAAGCCCAGTCCAGCAACGATACCTTCCCCACCGCTATGCACATTGCGGCAGTAGAGCAGGTTCATCACAAATTGATCCCCGCTGTCACCCTGCTGCGTGATTCCCTGCTGAAAAAATCGGAAGAATTTAAGGATGTGGTAAAAATTGGTCGCACCCACTTAATGGACGCCGTTCCGCTCACGTTGGGGCAGGAATTTTCCGGCTATGCCGTTCAATTGACCCATAACCTGAAACGGATTGAAAATTCATTGGATTATTTGTACGAACTGGCTCTGGGTGGAACCGCCGTTGGCACCGGCTTGAATACTCATCCTGAATTTGCTGTGAAATCCGCCGCTGTAATTGCCGAAATGACCGGCCTGCCCTTTCGCACCGCCGAAAATAAATTTGAAGCGCTGGCAGCGCATGACGCCATTGTAGAAATGAGCGGCGCGCTCAAAACTCTGGCTGCATCATTGATGAAAATTGCCAATGATGTGCGTTGGCTAGGCTCTGGCCCGCGCTGCGGTATTGGCGAAATTTCGCTCCCCGCCAACGAGCCGGGAAGCTCCATTATGCCGGGTAAAGTCAATCCCACCCAGTCAGAAGCCATGACGATGGTCGCCGCGCAGGTGATGGGAAATGACGTGGCTATCAATTTCGGCGGGGCCAGCGGTAACTTTGAGTTGAACGTCTTCAAGCCGGTGATGATTTATAACCTGCTGCAATCCATTCGATTGCTGGCCGATTCCTGCGTCTCTTTCAATGATAAAGCCGTGGTTGGCATTGAAGCAAACCTGGACAAAATTAATCACTTTCTGAACGATTCGCTGATGTTGGTGACAGCCCTCAACCCGCATATTGGTTATGATAACGCCGCCAAAGCAGCCAAAAAAGCCCACGTTGAAGGAAGCACCCTCAAAGCGGCTGTAGTAGCTCTGGGTATGCTCACCGAAGAAGAGTTTGATAAATACGTGCGCCCCGAAAAGATGACCGGCCCAAAAGCCTAAGCGTTGGAGCAAGAAGAGTAGGTACTTTTCAGTAAGATTCTTGTACAACGAGCAAAAAAATTTACCGCGAAGACGCTAAGTTTTAATGCTTTTTCTTTGCGCTCTTTGCGCCTTCGCGGTTCAATAATCTCCCTTTTTGGCTCTGGCTTGTCCAGATTAGGAAGTAAGAAGGGAAAAGAGCGCGAGATTCAGGGCGAGCGGGTTTTTAGCTTGCTTTGCACCATTCGCGCTCTTTTCTTTTGCCCCAACACATCTCGTTTGTGCATCCAAGTACAAACTTGCGATTGACGTAAGAAATAAATGTGTTATAATTGTCGAATTCAAGTCAAGGAAAAGCGTTGTCGTTCAGGAAAATACAATTTGAGCGGCGACAGATTATGAATGACTCTAACCCTGAAGCGATAAATGCTATTTTTTAGCTTTTATATGCTATGAATTGATTTGGGTGCATTTCAAATGAGTTGAATCAGTGTATCTTTTTAGCACGCAGAGCGTGCTAAAAAGATACACCTCGACCCAAATGAAACACACCCGATTGATTTGAAATTAATTGCCTTGAAAGGGGGTGATAGAGCAGCGGAGATATTATTGCTGGTTTGTGTTAGCTGTTTAACTAACTATTTTTAATGGAGAATTAAAGAAAAGGAGAAAATTTGATGTTTTCCAAGAAATTGATGCTTGTCTTGAGCGTATTGTTATTGATTGTCTTGGCTGCCTGTGGCGGCGCGCCCGCAGTTGAGGAAGTACAAAAAGTTGAAGAACCGGCAGCCACAGAAGCAGCCGTGGAAGAAGCCCAGGTTTCTGAAACGCAAGAAGTAAAAGAAGAAGCTCCGGTAGTAGAAGTAGCGGAACCCAGCGGCAGTCGTCTGGAGACCGTTAAAGCCCGTGGTAAACTGATTTGCGGCGGCAACGCCAATTTGGCCGGCTTTGGCGTTTTGGCTGACGACGGCACCTTCTCTGGTTTTGATATTGACTATTGCAAGGCAGTTGCCGTTGCCATCTTTGGCGTAGCCGACGATTCCACTCTGGAAATTCGCCCCCTCAGCGCCAGCGATCGCCCCATTGCTCTGCAAACCAACGAAATTGACGTCCTGATCCGCAACACCACCTGGACCACCAGCCGCGACACCGAATGGTCGGCGGACTTTGGCCCCACCACCTTCTACGATGGGCAAGGAATGATGGTTCTCAAATCCAGCGGCATCACCGACCTGCAAGGTCTGGAAGGCGGCAGCGTCTGCGTGCAAAGCGGCACCACCACCGAGTTGAATCTGGCCGACCAAATGTCTGCGGCCGGCGTAAATTACGAACCCAAGGTTTATCCCGACGCCCCCACCACCCTGGCTGCTTATCAGGAAGGCACCTGCGACGGCTTCACCACCGATAAATCCGGCTTGATCTCCCAGATGCAAGAACTGGAAAACCCGGACGACCACGTGATTCTGGCAGTCACCATGTCTAAAGAGCCGCTTGGCCCCGCTTACGCTCACGGCGACAACGCCTGGGGCGATCTGGTTGACTGGACCGTCTACTGCACCATTGGCGCCGAAGAGTTAGGCATCACCTCTGAAAACGTTGAAGATATTGCCGGCAGCAGCGCAGACCCCGTTGTACTCCGTATGCTGGGCGGCGAAGGCGACCTGGGCACAGGCCTGGGTGTTGACAACGATTTCTGCGTGAAAGTCATCAAGGAAGTGGGCAACTACGAAGAAATCTATAACCGCAACCTCGGCCCCGACACCCCCTTCAACGTTCCTCGCGGCCTGAACGATCTGTGGACCAACGGCGGCCTGCTCTACTCCCCGCCCTTCCGCTAGGCCGAGAAGCTAATTTTGATGTGATTTAATTGACACAGCCCAACCCCCGCGTTGGGCTGTGTCATAATCAGTTACGAATGGCGAATGACGAATGACGAATGGGGGTGAACTCGCCATTCGCCATTCGCCATTCGCACATTTTCAGAGGAGGAGCAGATGAGCAATACCTCAACAGATCCATCTGTCGCTCAAGGGAGATTTAGCAAAGAAAATATCGTTGCCTATATCATCGCCCTGATTGCGTTTGGATTGCTGGCTTATGGGTTGGTCAATCTCAATAACTGGCGGCTGACCAGCCCTGAGCAAAGCGCCGAAGCCAGAGTAGCTCGAGAGAGCGATTTGACAAAAGCTCAGGAGAGCAACCTGTACGAGCGGCAATTTAGTGCAGCGGAGCAAGCCAAAGCGCAATACTTCCGCACCGGCGCTATTTACCTGATTTTGGCGGCAATTGCCTACTTTATCTCACGCAGGTGGCAGGCTTGGCGCAAAATTTTCAGCGAACAGATGTTATACGCCTACGCCTTTCTGATACCCCCCGTTGGTTGGATTTTATACCTCTTTGCCTACCCCACCCGGGGAGATCCCGTCCGGAAGGTCATTCGGAAGAATATTGGCATTATGTCGCTGGCGCTGATAGCCGGAGCGGTAGCTTATTACCTTGTTTTTCTTTTGCAAGCCTACGTCGTTTCGCCTTTGGGCAACCAGATCGCTGTAAACGCGCTTCTGGTGGGGGTATTTAATTTTCTTCTGGCGCAACAAATTCCGCAGCTTATTGGCGTTGTGGTGGGGGCTTATGTGGCCTTCAGAACCCGAGACGTGCGCGCCATTGCGGTGGCGGCGCAGTTGGTGGTACTGGCTATTGTGTTCGTGGTCTTTAACTGGCTGGCGGGCAATGCCATTATCGGTATCGAATCTAAAGGATTGAGCGCCACAGATTTCACTTTTCTCAGATTGACCGCCGGCTTTGACATTTCAGAGAGCCTGCTTGACTATGACCGCAACTCTACCTACGGACGCGCTTTTACGGTAGGCGCGTTGAACACGCTGTTGGTCAGCGTAGTGGGTATTTTTATGGCCACCATTCTGGGGCTTGTTCTGGGGATTGCCCGGCTCTCGCGTAACTGGTTGATCAGCACTCTGGCGCGTTCTTTTGTCGAAGCGATGCGCAACGTTCCTTTGCTGGTACTCCTCTTCTTTCTGTACGCCGCTGTGCTGCTGCAACTACCCAGGCGAGCGGATACCCTCAATATGCTGGGGGGGCGGATATTGCTGAATAACCGGGGGATGGCCTTCACCTGGTTCAAAGCCACAGACAATTTCAATGCCTGGATACCCTTCTTGATTATAGCCGTTATTGTGGCCGGCGTACTGTGGTACCTCAGAAAACGGACGATACCCACTACCGGTCGTCCGGCCTTCAATTTTTTCTATATCGTTCTCGGATTTGCGCTTGTGGCCGGCATTGGCATCTTCATCACCAACCCGCTCATCATTCAGACGCCGTATATCGAAGGACTGAATTACGCCAAAAATGACGATGACAGTTGGGTGGGGCTGATTATGTCGCCGGAGTTTGCCGGGATACTTCTGGGGCTGGTTTTGTACACCGGCGCTTACATCGGCGAGGTGGTTCGGGCCGGGATACAGGCCGTTTCCAAAGGGCAAAGAGAGGCGGCTGACGCGCTGGGGCTTAGTCAGGGTCAGAGTTTACGCCTAATCGTACTCCCTCAAGCATTGCAAGTGATCATCCCGCCCTTGACCAACCAATACCTGAATCTGGCCAAAAACTCCAGTCTGGCCATTGGTATTGGATACCCTGATCTCTTTGCCATTGCCACCACTACCTTCAATCAATCGGGACAGTCGGTGCAGGTAATTTTGATGATCATGGCCAGCTACCTCATACTTAGCCTGAGCATTTCGATGATCATGAACTGGATCAACAGTCAGGTCCAGATCAAGGAGCGTTAATCATGACAACAGCAACTAATATTGAACAAGCTTATGAGGCGCCGCCAAGATCAGAAGTTGGAGTATTGGGCTGGCTTAAGCGCAATCTTTTCGGCTCGGTGATTGATTCTGTCCTGACCATCATCTCTGTGAGTTTGCTGGTGTGGCTTGTGCCCGCCTTTTTGAACTGGGCCTTCACCACCGCTAATTGGGCTTCGGTAACCACCAATAAGATTATTTTGATGCAGGGTCCCTATCCGCAGGGTGAAACGTGGCGGGTCTTTTTTTCCGCCGGCATTGTGGCCATTATGGCCGTTATCAGCTTGTTTGTCTACAAAACGGATAATAAAAGGCTGCGCCAGACGATGACCCTTGTTTGGGTAGCGTCTCCGGTTGTGTTGTGGTATATTCTCGCCGGCTTTGAAAACAGCGCTTTGCTGCCCAAAGTGGACTACAGCCGGTGGGGCGGTCTGCTTCTAACCTTTGTGTTGGCAATTTTTGGCATTATAGCCTCTTTCCCCCTGGGCGTGCTGTTAGCTCTGGGACGGCGCAGCGATTTGCCTATCATCAGGTGGCTTTCCACCGCCTATATTGAAATGGTGCGCGGGGTTCCCTTGATCACCGTTCTGTTTATGGCGCAGGTCATGCTCCCTCTGGTTTTACCGGCTGATGCGCGCGTTCCCGGAATGTTCCGGGCGATGGTCGCGATGGCGCTCTTTAGCGCCGCCTATCTGGCGGAAAATGTGCGCGGAGGGCTGCAAGCCATTCCCAAAGGGCAAAGCGAAGCCGCCGAAGCGATAGGGCTGAACAAGTTTCAAGAGATGTACCTCATTATTATGCCGCAAGCGCTGCGCACAGTCATCCCACCTCTGGTGGGTCAGTTCATCGGCTTGTTCAAAGATACCTCGCTGGTGGCAATCGTCGGCTTGCTGGATTTGCTGGGAATTGGTAAATCTATCTTGAGTCAGGCCGGGTTCCTGCAAGCGCAAAAAGAAGTCTATCTCTTCATCGCCCTGATCTATTTTGTCTTCTCTTTTGCTATGTCGTCTACCAGTATCAGGCTTGAAAAGAAGCTAGGCGTAGGACAACGATAGTTTACAGTTTGCAGTTTACAGTTTGCAGTTTGCAGTTTACAGTTTGCAGTTTACAGTTGTCAGTAGCTAATTCTGTAAACTGACAACTGTAAACTGACAGGTAACACAAATGCAGGATTTTAAAAAACTGAAGGTTTGGGACAAAAGTCATTATCTGACCTTGGAAGTATATAAAGTGACCAAATCTTTTCCTCAATCAGAATTGTATGGGCTTACTAGCCAAATGCGCCGATCTGCCGCTTCAATTCCAACCAATATTGCAGAAGGGAGCGGTCGAAACAGTAGTCGGGATTTTGCCCGATTTCTGGACATTGCTATGGGATCAGCCAGCGAACTTGAATATCAAACGCTTTTAGCTCGCGATCTGAATCTACTTAAGCAAGATGAACAAACACGACTGTTCAATTCAATTGTTGAGGTTAAACGTATGTTGACCGGTCTTATCAAAAAACTCAGGTAGGTCAGTTGAGAAAACACTGAAAACTGAAAACCGAAAACCGAAAACTGAAAACCGAAAACTGAAAACTGAAAACCGAAAACTGAAAACCGAAAACTGAAAACCGAAAACTGAAAAC
This sequence comes from Chloroflexota bacterium, assembly GCA_011192195.1. Taxonomy (GTDB): domain Bacteria; phylum Chloroflexota; class Anaerolineae; order 4572-78; family 4572-78; genus DUEH01. The sequence continues at coordinate 12,123 of DUEH01000287.1, forward strand.
TGAAAACCGAAAACCGTCTACTGATAACTTTCAGGAGGGAAAATGAGCGAAGAGTATATTATTCAATGTCAAAATGTAAAAAAGTGGTATGGTGAATTTCAAGCATTGGGAGGGGTTGACCTGAACGTTAAAAAAGGGGAAGTGCTGGTTATTTTAGGCCCTTCCGGTTCTGGTAAATCAACCTTTATCCGCACCATCAATCGTCTGGAAGAACACCAGTCGGGAACCATTCACGTTAAAGGGATTGAGCTGAATAACGACGTTCGCAATATTGCCGAAATTCGCAAAGAAATCGGGATGGTCTTTCAACAATTCAATCTTTTTCCGCATCTGACCGTGATGGACAACATCACCTTGTCCCCAATTTGGGTGCGAAAACTTGACCGCCCGGCTGCGGAAGAAAAAGCGATGCAACTGCTGGATCGGGTGCATATCCCGGAACAGGCGCATAAATACCCCGGACAACTTTCCGGCGGGCAGCAGCAGCGGGTGGCCATTGCCCGCGCTCTGGCTATGGAACCGGAAATTATGCTCTTCGACGAGCCGACTTCGGCGCTTGACCCCGAAATGGTCAATGAAGTGCTGGAGGTAATGACCGATCTGGCGAACGACGGCATGACCATTTTAGCCGTAACGCACGAAATGGGCTTTGCGAATAATGTGGCTGACCGCATTGTCTTCTTTGACTATGGCAATATTATTGAGATGAACCCCCCCAAAGAGTTTTTTGGCAACCCGCAGCATGAGCGCACCAAGCTCTTCCTGTCGCAGATTTTGACTCATTAAAAAGGATAGACAGTAGATGGTAGACAGTAGACGGGGTTTCCCCCTGTCTACTATCTACTGTCTACTTTCTACCGTCCTTACGCTGATGAACCGCCATTTAGCGTTAAAAACGCTTCCTCTTTGGCTGGGGGTTGGATTCTATCTTTTCTTCGGCCTCCGCCTCTTTTCCGATATACAAATACCGGAAGTCCCCTTTCAAAGAAATGGTCCCATCTTGTTTTGGCAAGATGGCGCTATTTATACCATTAACCCCGACGGCACAGATTTAAATAAAATCACGCCAGCCTTGCGAGCCAACCAGCGGTTTACCACAGTTTCACCGGGATGTCACGGATTGGTTGAAGCGCCGTGCATGGTATTGGTGGGGCATGTCCTGTATCACATTTCCGGCGCAAGCCTGCCGCTCCCTACACTTAATGGAACCGAATGGCTTAATGCCCCCGCCAGTTGGTCGCCGGATGGAGTGTATTTGGCCTATCCGGTGAAGTATAGTGATACCGGCCAAAGAAGCTTACTGGTGTACAACACCCGACAAGATTTCTTGCAACAGGCAGCCGAGGATGTTGACGAATCGATCAAGCCGGCCTGGTCGCCGGGCTGCGTTGATGCTTCGCTGGATAATTGCTACCTGGCATATCGTCGAGTATCCACAACGGGAAAGAAGGGCGTCAAAGTAGCCAGCTTGAATCTGGGCAGCAATCAAACGCAAATCTGGACGATTTCAAGTGGGCAGGGACATATCTTGAAATGGTCATCGGCGGGACAGCTTTATTATGGCGGAAATTTGGGCTGGTTCAGCGTAGAAGACGGCTCACCGGTAGGAGGAGAGGTTGAGGCGGGGTTGACGACGTCGCTGTCTCCGGCGGGGAATTATGTGACCTACAGCGCTGCCGCGCCATCCATCAACGCGCTTCAACAAAACGCCAAGCGGAGCGGGATTTGGCTGGCGCGTGTTTCGGAAGACCCACCACCAAGTTCCAACTTCACCACCGACGATGAAAACATTGCGGCGGTCGGCGGTCGGCGGTCGGCGGTCGTATTTTCAAAAGATACGCCTCGCTTAATTCAGCCGCCGTTGTCATCGCCTCGATACGTTGAGCGCGGATTCAACCACGAGGTATTCTGGTCGCCAAAGGAGGATGCGCTGGCGGCGTTCAACGGCGGTCAATTAATTCATTATGATCTTATTCAAGACCAGGTTTCTATCTGGCACGAAACCAGCGCTATGGATGTTTTGGGTGGCTACGCTTTTTCGCCAACCGGTGATGGACTGGCGTTGGTAGAGGGGCAATTTCTGGACAATCCGGAAAAACCTCAGCATCGTCTGTTTATCGTTTATAAATCCGGCGAAGTGATGACCTTAAGAGGACGGACGCGCGATCCCATTCTGCTTTTGGCCTGGCTATCCGGCGATTACGCTAAATACTTACACCCTTATGAACCCTGTCTAATCAGTTGGTGGCTACGGCGCGGCTGCCTGCACCGGCATGGGAGAAATGGCGATTCGGGCTGCCACAGCGCACAGCATCGTCTTTTACATGAAAATGGGGCTATCGCTCGTGGATGCGGGCCAGCGGGCGATGGAAGACTTGAACAGCCTGGGCGGTCGTTTCCTCAGCGGCATGCGTGTGATTACCCTGGACAAAGAGGGCAATCACGCTGCTTTCAGCAGTCTCCCGGACACAATCTACGTTTACCAACGGGCTGATATGTCCGCACCCGCCAAAGTAGCGCGCACCTACGTACCTCAGAAGACGAAGAAATATATCTCTAATCCGAAAAGG
>DUEH01000288.1 GCA_011192195.1 Chloroflexota bacterium
AGATTAACACAGATGGACACAGATTTTTTATTTTTTGTTTTTATCTGTGAAAATCTGCGTCCATCTGTGGACTATAAGCCTTATCCCGAACTGAGGTTTTGAGAAATTACGAAGAAACAGTGACGAAAGACGAAGGACAAAGGACGAATTGACTGCTCAGGCGTAAATCATTCGTCTTTGGTCTTTCGTCCTTCGTCCACTTGCGTAAAGGCTGCCTTGTTTGCAAGTTAAGGCTATGCCCTTTTTGGGTATAACTAATTCAACAGGAGAAACAGTGTAATGAAAAAAATTCTTGTATGGTTAGACGGCACCGATTTTAGACGCCAAATTATCCCTCACCTTGAAGCATTTTTCTGCCCCACTGAACACGAATTGATCTTCTTGCGCGTGGCGCGTTCAGTGCATGGCCTGGTACCGGAACCGCCGCAGGATGCAACAACAGAGTTCAGAGAACCGGGTTATCGCTCTGAGCAAGACGCTCAACGAGCCAGGCATCCCATCTTTGAAGATCAAGTGCGCCAGAGCGCGGAAGCCGGTTTAGAAGCAGAGCTGCGAAAGATTATACGCCCCTTGAAGGATGCCGGTTACAAAGCTTCTATTTATATCAGGTTCTCCAACGAACCGTCAAAGGCCATTTTGAAGTGCGTGGATGAACTAAAAGTGGATATGGTAGCAATGACCACGCACGGACGTACCGGCCTGACTCGGCTGATTTTTGGCAATGTGGCTGAAAAGGTACTACACAAGTTGAGCGTGCCGGTGATGCTGGTTCGTCCGGTAGAGCGGGGTTAGGGCGGTTCTCTGGTTTGCTTCTAACGGCGCTGGGGTACTTGAATGGGAAGCCTATCTTTCAACCCGATTGACGAAGGACGAAAGACGAATTTTAACCGCGAAAGCCCTTCGTCATTCGTCGTTTGTCATTCGTCGTTTGTCTTTAGCAGTTTCAACGCCGCCGAGTTGACGCAGTAGCGCAGATGGCTTGGGGCGGGGCCGTCATCAAAAACGTGGCCCAGATGAGCGTCGCAGGCAGCGCAAAGAACTTCGGTGCGGCGCATGAACAGACTATGGTCGTCTTTGGTTTCGACGCGCTCCGCGTCAATAGACGCCCAGAAACTGGGCCAACCGCTGCCGGAATCGTACTTGGTGTCAGAGGAAAACAGGTCGGCGCCGCAGCAGACGCATTGGTAAACGCCTTTTTCGGCGGCGTGGGTATATTCGCCGCTAAAGGCGCGTTCTGTTTCTTTTTTTCTGGTAATTTGAAACTGTTCCGGCGTGAGCAGTTTTTTCCATTCTTCTTCTGTTTTGAATATCTTTGGCATTTGGAGTCCTTTAACTTTTAGCTATCAGCTATCAGCTATCAGCTATCAGCTATCAGCTATCAGCTATCAGCTTTTAGCTGATAGCTGATAGCTTTTTTGCAACAATTTGAACTGTGTTGCGTAGTGATGGTAAAGTTGATATTTAAGGTTTAGCCTATATTCAGGAGGATTATAAATAATGAGTTGTTTAGGAAATATTATCTGGTTGATATTTGGGGGATTTTTAGCCGGGGCCGGCTATATTTTAGGCGGGTTGGGAATGATGCTGACCATCATTGGGATTCCCTTTGGTATTCAGGCGATGAAATTGGGCGTAGCAACAATGACGCCCTTTGGCCGTGAGTTGGTGGAGGTAGAAGACGCCAACAGTACGCTTGGAATTATCTTCAACATTTTGTGGGCCATTCTTTTTGGCTGGGAAATTGCGCTGGCGCATTTGGGATCGGCCATTGTGCTGGCAATCACCATTGTGGGCATTCCCTTTGCCTTGCAGCACATTAAGCTCATCCCTGTGGCGTTGATGCCTTTTGGCCGAGAGCTAGAGTAAGGGATGTTTCATTTACGCCGCCAGTTTTAGCATTGCCTCAATTTCTGGCGTTTGTACAAAATTCCAAAATTCGGTCTGGGCGCTGGTAGCGGGATGGCGATGGCTGTAAGAAATAAAAATCTCTCGCGAAAGGGATAAATCGGCCACGTGAATTTCTTTGAGTTTACCCAGTTCAATGCCTTGTCGGGCAACGGTTCGTGAAATAAACGCCGCGCCGATGCCTTCTTCTACTGCCATACTGATGGCCTCTGAGTTGCCTATTTCCATCACCACGTTCAGGTCATCAATCATTACGCCGGCTTGATGAAGCGCCATTTCAAGCGCTTCTCTGGTGCCGGATTTTTGGTTACGCATAATAAAATTGGCGTTACGCAAATCTTTAGGGTTGATCACATCCGGCTTGGCCCAGGGATGATCGCTGGAAACTACCAACACCACGTGGTCATCAAAAAAATGCCTATGTTCCACATCGGCGCAGGTGGGATAGGCGCTGAAAACGGCCAGATGCAGCAGCCCTTCGCACAATTCATCGGTAATAATCTGTCTGCTTTGGGTGCGAATAATTACTTGCACTCTGGGGTATTGCTGCCGAAAACGAGCCACCAGACGCGGCAGGTAGTATTTGCCGGTGGTAGTGCTGCATCCAATACGAAGCTGCCCCACCACTTCGCCCTTGAGCGTTTCTATTTCCTCTTCAACCTGAATGGCGCGTTGAACAATGTCGCGGGCCATCGGGATGAAGGCTTTGCCCTGTTCGGTCAGGGTTAGCGTTCGCCCGGTGCGGTGAAAGAGGTTGAGGCCCAAACGCTTCTCCATCGCCCTGATTTGCATACTGACCGCCGGTTGGGTCAGGTTTAGTTGCCGAGCCGCTTCAGAGAAGTTTTCGGTTTCTGCCGCGCTCAGGAAAGTTTTTAGCTCATGTATGTCTAACACGGTACGCACTCCCTTATGTACCCTTTTGCATCCTGTATTTTCAAGCAAAAGCGATGCTCATTGTAGCACAGCAACTTGATAAAAACAACGTTGCATTCGTACTGTTCTTCGTTTTAGTAACATTTGTCCGCCAGGCACCGGAGGCGTTGAATGGGATTTGTAATGACGTTCCCGTTTTGACAGAGGACGAAAGACGAAGGACGAATTTTAGCCGTGAACTTCCTTCGTCATTCGTCTCTGGTCTTTCGCCCGGCATTGAGAAATCTCATTCTCATTCAACGACCCCGGTACCAAATTTTGCTAAAGGAGCGTATTATGTCAGCAATGAGTAAGAAAACAGAGCAAGTTCTGCGCCGTACTTTCAAATACCTCAATAAATTTATGATGACGATGTGGCGGCTGGGGCTGGGTTCCTGGCTGAACGCCTGGCCGGAAAAATGGGGGCAAATTATGGTATTGGCCCATACCGGGCGAAGAACGGGCATCAAACGATACACGCCGCTCAACTTTGCTATTGTGGAAGGGGAGTTGTACTGCACCGCCGGTTTTGGCCGTATTGCCGATTGGTACCGCAATATGATGGCTGTCCCCAAGGTGGAGGTGTGGCTCCCCGGCAGCAAGTGGAAAGGGGGGGACCAGTGGTGGGCCGGTATTGCCGAAGACATTTCCGGCTCTGAAGATCGCATTTTCTTGATGCGTCAGGTACTCATCGGCAGCGGCTTTGCGGCTTACGCGGCAGGTATTAACCCCATCAAGATGAGCGATGAGGAACTGGACGCCGTTTCTCGTGAATATCGTTTGCTCCACATTCAGCGCGCCCAAGCCCTCACCGGCCTCGGCGGCCCTGGCGATTTGGCCTGGGTTTGGCCTGTCGCCGCGATGCTTCTGCTCCCGCTGGCGCTGTTCCGGCGGCGACGATAAAGAGAGGCCGCAGGCGCTATAACTGCATGCACAAAAAAAGTACAAGTTCAGTAAAGCCGCCCAAAACACAACAGCGAATGGATGAAAGGCTTGTCCTGAGCTTGCCGAAGGGAACGAATGGACTAAGTTTTATTCGTTGCTTTCGGCAATTCGATGTTGTGTTCTTGCCATATCACCGGTTTCACAGAACTTGTACTAAAAAATAGAGACCTGTTGAGTCAAAAGGGGCGCATCACGCGCCTTTTTTGCTTGGCGACAAAAACCGTCAACCGGTTGTCAATTCGTGGATACGTGCTAGAATTAGAACGTAGCTACCCTTTCAAGGAATCATCTATGACCAACTCAACCCTCGAACGCGAACTGTGGCAGACCGCCGTCAATTTGCGGGGAACCGTGGCCCCCGCCGCAACAAAATCAAGGGTGAACAATTCCACTTCCTCCGCGCCCGCCTGATGAAACAAGCCAGGGCCACATATCAACGTTGGCCGATGGTGGCCTAGACAAAAGCAACAGAGAGATTCAATCTGATGACCGATCCCAAAGCCTTTTTGACCAAACTCCGCAACAACCTGAATATCCTCCAAGAGCGCGAAGCCAAATACGGCGGCAACGCGCCTTTGGAATTGCTCAACCAGATTGGCGATCACAAGATCGCCATCACTTTGACCAAGCAGGCCATTACGAGGGAAATCGCAGAGGATGAATGGCAGGAGGCGTTGAAATCCCTCAACATTGACCACACTCTCATCGAAGGCGGCTTCTTCCAACGAATTTTCAGAGCGATCTCCCTGCCTTCATACCAACAACGCGAGCTACGCAACCGGGAAGCGATGCTCAAACTGGTCAGGGATTTTTGGGTCAAAGGCGTTCTGGAACAAAGCCTGTACAACGAGGCGCTGATTGAACTGGGGTTGGAAGAACGCCAGGAGGCCGTTGATAACCGCCCCCGGGATATGGTGTTACAAACGCCCCAACAGCCCGACCGCGTTCTGCCACCTGGGACGAGAGTGATGGACGTGTTCAATGAAATGGGGCAGGCTTTGCTCATCCTGGGCGAACCAGGTTCGGGGAAAACGACGATGCTGCTTGAGTTAGCCCGCGATACCATCGCTCTGGCCGAAAAAGACCCTGCCCAGCCCATCCCGGTGATCTTCAACCTCTCTTCGTGGGGGGGGCAAAAAGCAACCTGTGGCCGAGTGGCTGGTGGAGGAACTGAGATTCAAATACAATATCCCCAAGAAGGTGGCTCAATCCTGGGTGGAGAACGATGAATTATTGTTATTGCTCGATGGCCTGGATGAGGTAGCCTTGGAACGGCGGGAAGCGTGCGTTCAGGCCCTCAATGAGTTTTCCCAAGAATGTATGATGCCAATGGTGGTTTGCGGTCGCAGTGCCGATTACGAGAGCCTGACCAAGCAGCTCAAACTTCGGGGGGCGGTTTTGCTGCAACCCTTGACAAGTCAACAGGTGAACCAATATCTGGCCGATGTGAATTTGCCCGCTGTGCGCAAGCTGTGGCGTAGCGATACCACGCTCCAGGAATTGGCAGAGGCTCCGTTGATGTTGAGCATTATGACGCTGGCTTATCAAGGCGTATCCACTGCTGATCAGACCTCGTTTACTTCGGTTGAGGCCCGCCGCAGGCATCTCTTTGACGCCTATATGCAACAGATGTTCAAGCGGCGGCGCGTTGACCAACCCTACTCCCCCACACAAACAATCGCCTGGATTGGGTGGCTGGCTCAAAGGATGACTCACCACGCGCAGACGGTATTTTTGATTGAGAACCTTCAGCCGGAATGGTTGCCAACACGTACTCAACAAGACATCTTCAGGTTGATTTTTAGGCTGATTGTGGGGCTGCTTGTGGGGTTGACTTTTGGGCTGCTTGTGGGGCTGCTTGGGCTGATTTGGGGCGGCGGTGAAGCGGTCATTAAACACTATCTCCTCCGCTTTATGCTTTACCGGAACGGCAATCTTCCCTGGCGGCTCGTTCCCTTCCTTGATTACGCCGCCGAGCGTATTTTCTCCGCAAAGTGGGCGGCGGTTACATCTTCGTCCACCGGATGCTGATGGAGTATTTCGCGGAGTTGGATACCAAAACCCTCAATAGGGTCACGTCTAATGACAATTAACACCGGTGCCGAGTCCCAGTTTTATACAAGGAGCAGCGAAAATGGACAAAAAGAAAACACCGCTAACACATCATTATTTTGTAGATGAAGCCGGGGACTTGAACCTGTTCAACAAAAAGGGACAGGTCTTGTTGGGCAAGGAAGGGGTCTCCTACTTTTTTATGGTGGGTGTCGCCTTACTGCCTAATCTGGCTGAGGCTCAACGTCAACTGGAAGAGTTGCGCCGGAAGTTGCTGGCCGATCCTTACTTTCAGGGCGTGCCTTCGTTTCAACCGGAGCAAAAGAAAACCGCGCTGGCTTTCCACGCCAAAAATGACCTGCCGGAAGTCCGGCGCGAGGTCTTTAAACTGCTGCCGCAATTGGGGGTCAAAGTGCAGGTGGTCATCCGCAGCAAACCCGCATTGGTTAGAGAGGCGCAAGCCCTGTTTCGCTATCACCGCCGCAAACTCAAAGACAATGACATCTACGATGATATGGTTATGCGCCTGTTCAAAAATTTACTGCACAAAGCTGACCGCAATGAAATTGTTTTTGCCCGGCGGGGAACCTCACCCCGCTACGCCGCCTTGCAGCAGGCTATTGAGCGGGCCAAGCAAAACTTTGCCGCCAAATGGGGTAATCCGGGCGACACCCCCACCGCCATCAACTCGGCCTTTCCGCATCAACAGGTTGGGTTACAGGTTGTAGACTACTATTTGTGGGCTTTGCAGCGTTTCTATGAACGGCGTGAAGACCGCTACTTCAATCTCCTGGCGAAGGATTTTCGGCTGATAATGGATTTGGATGACAAACGCTACAAGCCTTACGGCAGTTGGTACAGCGATAGCAACCCGCTCACTCTGGACAAACTGGCTTGGTCATTTCACAAGGCAAAAAAATAACCCTCGCTCAGACTAGGTTCAAGCGGTCAAGCCGTTTGAACACCCGACGTGGAGCCGACTTTCATCTGAGGCAGGGTTACACAATCAGTATACACCAAAATCAAAAAAAACTCAAGCGGAATTTTGCTTATGCTACTCAACACCGGTACCGAATCCCAGTTTGAAGAGACCATTATTGACCGGCTCAAGATTTTGGGCTATCGCTACCAATACGGCGGCGAA
>DUEH01000289.1 GCA_011192195.1 Chloroflexota bacterium
ATATTTGATCTAGCGTGCCGCCGTGAGAGACCACAATGGCAGTTGTATCCGACTCCGTATCGCGCAAAACGGCATCTGTAGCAAGTTGCACCCGCAGAGCAAATTCCGCGTCGTTTTCCATTCCTTTTATCGGCGGGCGAGGCAGATTGTTGGTCCAGGCGCGTTCCATCTCTGGGAATTGTTCTCTGACCTCTTGTTTGGTCAAGCCGGCCAAAGCGCCCAGGTTTCGTTCTTTCAGACGCTCATCGCAAAGAATTGGCGCGCTGTCTACAGCCTCTGCAATATGAGCCGCCGTCTCCTCCGCCCTGATGAGGGGGCTGGTAAAAATTTTGTTTATCTCAAATTCCGTCGCCAATCTAGCAGCCAGACGAGCGGCCTGAAAATGACCGTACTCACTCAAAGGGGAGTCTATCCAACCCTGAATACGGCCTTCGCTATTGGCCTGCGATTGGGCGCGCCTGACAAGCAGGAGTTGCCTTTTCAAGAGCAGTAATCCTCTAAAATTATTTGCATGGCATTATAGGGAGACAGGCTTCTGGCAACAAGTTTGGCGATGATGTCTGAAAGGGTTTCGGCGGGGACGTGAACTGTTAGCCGCCGCATCAGTTCGGCTTGTAGAAGCGCTTCCAATTCATCGGCCAGACGGGCGCGGTTGCGTTTGCTCAGTTCGCCGCTGTCAATCAGGCGTTGGCGATGGTTACTGATGGCCGCCATCAAGCCCTCAACGCCGTCGCCCTTGAGGGCAATGGTCTGGATGACCGGGATTTGCCAGCCGGGATTGTTGTCGTCCTGGCTGGGAGGGAGGGGATTGTTTATGGTCATCAGGGCGCCATGATGCATAATCTGTTGAGTTTTGTTGCGCCCCAGTTCCAACATCGTTTTCAAAGTAGCGGCAGTTTTGTCGGCGCCGGGGCGGTCTGCTTTGTTGACCACAAAGATGTCGGCGATTTCCAGGATGCCGGCTTTGATGGCCTGAATATCATCGCCCAGGCCGGGCGCTTCGACGACCAGGACGGTGTGGGCAGTCCGGGCGATTTCCACTTCGCTCTGGCCTGCGCCCACCGTTTCGATGAGGATGACCTCGAAACCGGCGGCGTCCAGCACTTTGATGGCGTCGTGGGCAGCGCGGGCCAGGCCGCCCAGATTTCCTCGACTAGCCATACTGCGAATGAAAACGCCGGGATCGCCGGTCAGTTCGCGCATTCTAATGCGGTCGCCCAGAATAGCGCCGCCGGAGAAGGGGCTGGTAGGGTCAATGGCCAGGATAGCCACGCTGATGTCTTGCCGGCGGTAAGCTTTGGCGATTTCGTTCACCAGACTGGATTTACCCGTGCCCGGCGCGCCGGTAACGCCTACCAGATGCGCCTGCCCGGTGTGGGGGTACAATTCGCTCAAGGCTTGCTGCGCCTTGGGGTGGTTGTTTTCCACGTAGGTGATAAGGCGGGCGATGGCTCGTCTTTTGCGGTTCAGGATTTGCTGGGAGAGGGAGGAGGTCATAGGTTTAGTTCAACGAAACATTCTTTTTGATAAAGCTGACAATATCTTGCGTAGACGTGCCGGGAGCAAAGACGGCGTGGACGCCCGCTTCTTGCAGAGGCGCAATATCTTCGTCGGGGATGATGCCGCCGACCACCAGGAGGGCGTGGTCCATCTCCGCCTCTTTCAGCTTTTGAGCAATAACGGGCAGCAGCGTCATGTGCGCCCCGCTCAAGATCGAAAGGCCGACCACGTCCACATCTTCTTGCAGGGCGCTTTCGGCGATCATTTCCGGGGTTTGGCGCAGGCCGGTGTAGATGACTTCCATTCCGGCGTCGCGCAGGGCGCGGGCTACTACTTTTGCGCCCCGGTCATGGCCGTCCAGCCCGGGTTTGGCAACTAATACGCGGATTTTTCGTTCAATCACAAGTTCTGTCCTTCCTACGAATTATTATCTTCTTCACTCGTTGTCGTATCTATTTCTTTCATCAATTCTGATACAAAATTTCGAAATTGTTTGGCTATTTCTGTCGCATTCGCGGCTTCCTCCAATGGAATGTCACGCCAGTCATCGGGATACCGCACTTCGACTGCGTAATCTGTAAGTTCACGGGCCGCATTCATCCATTTTGAAAATCGTTCATCCAATTCGATGCACAGCGTCATCAAATGGGGCAGATCATGAGTGAACACAATATCTTGTCCACGAGCGGTCAGAAACCCCTTGAGTAACTTCTCCATACATTGTTGTGAATGAAAGCAAATTGTATCCGGCGTTGGAAAGGGGTCTTTGAGCATCGTCTCGGCCGTATACAGGTCGTTGGCAGCCTTGAGAAATCATCGTCTCGCGGCAAGTTGCTGGTCATTCATACACGACAACTCCTTCCCTGTCAACTGTTCGGGCAATGGTGTTGGGTATTTTGCGTTGGCGTTTAAATTCTTCTTCTGTGAGGACAAACAGGTCCATTGAAAAATCAGGGCGCGCGAACAGAGATCGAATAAGCAGGCGTCGTTCCCGCTGCGGCATTGGCATATTGGCGATTACCAATAGATCGAGGTCGCTCATCGAATGCGCTGCTCCCCTGGCGTGTGAGCCAAACAGGAATATCCGACTGGGGGTAACGCCCTGCGCAATGGTATCAATAATTTCCTGGATTTTTTGCCGGTCAAGTGACATTTTGTGTCCCTTTACGATTAAATTACCGCCGTCTCCTGATACTCTCCAAACACCTCGCGGAAAACGTCCATAATTTCTTGCAAAGTGGCGTACTCGTGAACCGCGTCGAGGATGTAGGGCATGGTGTTTTCCGTCCCTTCGGCAGCGACGCGCAGGGCGTCAAGGGTTTTCCTGACGGCGGCGTTATCTCTGGCAGCTTTCACTTCTTCAATGCGGGCGACCTGGGTTTCGTAGCCCTGCGGGTCCATTTTCAGGATGGGGATTTGCAGGTCTTCGTCGTTCACGTAATCGTTGACGCCGACCACGATGCGCTCGTCTTTGTCAATTTCGCTCTGGTAGCGATAGGCTGCGTCGGCGATTTCCTGCTGAAAGAAACCGGCTTCGATGGCGGGCAGAACGCCGCCCAGAGACTCGATCCGGTCGAAGTAGTCCCAGGTTTCGGCTTCCATGCGGTCGGTTAGCTGCTCGACGAAGTAGCTGCCGCCCAGCGGGTCAATGGTGTTGACCGCGCCGCTTTCGTGGGCGATGATCTGTTGGGTTCGCAGGGCCACGCGCGCGGCCAATTCGCTGGGCAGGGCCAGAGCTTCGTCCATCGAGTTGGTGTGCAGGCTTTGCGTGCCGCCCAGCACAGCGGCCAACGCTTGAATAGCCACGCGAGCGACGTTGTTTTCCGGCTGTTGAGCGGTCAGGCTGGCCCCGGCAGTTTGAGTATGGAAGCGCAGCAGCCACG
>DUEH01000029.1 GCA_011192195.1 Chloroflexota bacterium
GGTAGTGACCGGGGTAGAGATGTTCCGCAAGTTGCTGGATCAGGGGCAGGCTGGCGACAATGTAGGGTTGTTGTTGCGCGGTTTGGATCGGACGGATGTTGAGCGCGGGCAGGTGATAGCCAAGCCGGGTTCTATTGCCCCGCACACCAGGTTTGAGTGTCAGGTGTACATCCTGAAGAAAGATGAAGGCGGGCGGCATACGCCCTTCTTCAAAGGCTACCGTCCGCAGTTCTACATTCGCACTTTGGATGTAACGGGAGCGGTGACCTTGCAGGAAGGGATGGAGATGGTCTTGCCGGGAGACAACGTAGAGTTTGCGGTAGAGTTGATTATGCCGGTAGCAATGGAAGTGGGCGGCAAATTCGCCATCAGAGAAGGCGGCCGCACCGTAGGCGCTGGCGTCATCACCAAAATCATCGAATAATACGATTAGTTTGCGAATTGGGGTTAAAGTATGGCTAAACAAAAGATCAGGATCAGATTAAAAGCTTATGACCATCGCGTACTGGATCAGTCTGTGCGGCAAATAGTAGATACAGCAGAACGAACCGGCGCTGTTATTGTCGGCCCGGTGCCCTTGCCCACCAAGATTGAAAAGTTTACGGTCATTCGCTCTCCTTTTATCGACAAGGATTCGCGGGAACAGTTTGAAATTCGTACCCACAAGCGACTGATTGACGTAGTAGAACCCAGTTCAAAAACTATTGACGCTCTGGTCAGGCTCAACTTGCCCGCCGGGGTTGATGTAGAAATTAAGTAACAGGACATTGTTAGTAGTAATTGATAATTACTACTAAGGCCCAGAACTTTGAAAGGAGAAGGGCTTAAGGATGATGCCGTTGCAAGAACGGACGTGTGCAGTCCTTAAGGCCGCTGACAGATGAAAGGTATTCTTGGTAAGAAGGTAGGTATGACCCAAATTTTTAATGAGGAAGGGAATGTTATCCCCGTCACCCTCATTGAAGCCGGGCCTTGCTACATAACGCAAAAGAAAACGCAAGAACAAGATGGCTATTCTGCCGTTCAGTTAGGCTTTGGCGAAGTTTCGGAAAAGCGCGTGACCAGGCCCCGGGCTGGACATCTGAAAAAGTCAAAGGCCCCCATGCTCAAGTATCTACGTGAATTTCGAGTGAAAGACCACAGCGACCTGAAAGTGGGGCAGGTGATTGATGCCAGCGTGTTTGAGGTGGGAGACCTGGTGGATGTTGTTGGCACCAGTAAAGGTAAAGGCTTTGCCGGCGTGGTCAAGCGACACGGTTTTGCCGGCGGGCCCAAAACGCACGGCCAGTCAGACCGCCATCGAGCCCCGGGGTCCGTTGGCGCGGGCACAACGCCTGGTCGGGTATTCAAGGGAAAGCGTATGCCAGGCAGAATGGGCGGCGAGCGCGTTACCGTCTCTAATCTTGAAGTAGTCATTGTAGACGCTGAACGAAATCTGTTGGCTGTTAAGGGAGCTGTTCCCGGCGCTAAAGAAGGTCTGATTGTTGTGAAAGAAGCGCGCAAGACCAGGAAAGCCAGCAAGAAGTAAGAAGAGGTGGGAAGATGCAAGTACCAGTGCGAAATATAGCCGGTGAAACGGTAGAAGATATTGAACTGAATGATAATATTTTTGCAATTGAGCCAAACAAGGCGGTAATGCACCAGGCGCTGGTCCGTCAATTGGCTAACGCTCGTCAGGGCACGCATAATAGCCAAACTCGCGGTGAAGTAACAGGCACAACCGCCAAATGGTTCCGTCAAAAAGGCACCGGACGCGCGCGTCACGGTAGCAGAAAAGCCCCCATTTTTGTCGGCGGCGGCGTTGCTCACGGCCCAAAACCGCGCAGCTACAAAAAGCGAATGCCCAAAAAGATGCGTCGCTTGGCCTTGCGTTCTGCATTGTCTGTGAAAGCTTTGGCAAATCAGATTGTGGTGTTGGATGATTTGCAATTTCAGGTACCTAAAACCAGAGAAGCTCTGGAAGTATTGGATAACCTGCAAATTGATGGCAGCGCCGTGGTTTTGCTGGCAGAACGTAATGAAAACGTTGAAAAGAGTATCCGTAATCTGTCCGATGTAAAGTACCTGCGAGCTGGTTATCTGAACGTGCGTGATTTGCTGGGCTTTGATTACGTAATTATGCCTAAAGCCTCGGTGGAAGTGATAGAAAGTTTTTTGGGGTAGTGGAGTAAAATTATGAGTCAATTGAACGATTATCAGGTCATCATCAAACCTATCATTACCGAAAAAAGTACGGATGCTGCTGACGAAAGCAAATACACCTTTGAAGTGGATGCTCGCGCCAATAAATTGCAAATTGCCGAAGCGGTAGCTTATATTTTTGATGTAGATGTTGTAAAAGTAAATGTTATGAACAGAATTCCCAAATTTGGAACGTGGGGCAGAAAACGGGTTCAGCGTAAATCGGCCAGCAAGAAGGCCATTGTTACCCTTCTCCCCGGACAAAGGATTGACGCCTTTGGCGTGTAAGCGTAAGGAGTAGGCAGTAAAAAATACTCCCCCTTACTGTCATATTGCCAAAACACAAAAACTAGGCGAAAAGCGGAGCGCATGTATGCCTGTAAAAAATTATAAACCAACCTCTCCCGGTCGTAGAGGGATGAGCGCGTCTACTTTTGAGCGCATCACCCAAAGCAAACCGGAAAAAAGTTTATTACGTCCTCTTAAGAAAAAAGCTGGCCGAAACGTTCGTGGTGTCATAACGGTGCGCCATAAAGGCGGTGGTCATAAAAGGCGGTATCGCCTGATTGACTTCAAGCGCGATAAAGTTGATGTTCCGGCAACGGTTTCCAGCATTGAGTATGACCCCAACCGCTCGGCCAGAATTGCTCTACTTACCTACGTTGACGGCGAAAAGCGCTACATCATTGCCCCCCAAGGCTTGCGTGCAGGCGATACAGTAATGTCTGGCTCCAACGCAGAGATAAAAATAGGGCACGCTTTACCCATCAGCCGTATTCCTCTTGGTACCCAAATTCATAATATTGAACTTTACCCGGGTAAGGGCGGGCAGTTGGTTCGCTCTGCCGGTACATCGGCCCAGTTGATGGCTAAGGAAGGCCCTTACGCTCAGGTTCGCCTGCCCAGCGGTGAAGTTAGACTGGTTAGCCAGCGCTGTCTGGCGACGGTTGGTGTTGTAGGCAACGTGGAGCATAGCAACATCAAAATTGGTAAAGCGGGTCGAAAACGCTGGATGGGTGTTCGGCCTTCCGTGCGCGGGATTGCAATGGACCCCAGCAGCCACCCCCACGGCGGCGGCGAGGGACGCTCTCCCATTGGGATGCCTGGACCTAAAACTCCTTGGGGTAAACCCACACTGGGCGCAAAAACGCG
The DNA here is from genome assembly GCA_011192195.1 of Chloroflexota bacterium. GTDB lineage: Bacteria > Chloroflexota > Anaerolineae > 4572-78 > 4572-78 > DUEH01. Next base: position 3,334 of record DUEH01000029.1, read on the forward strand.
CAGAAACAAAGCAACTGATAAATATATAGTTCGCCGGCGAGCCAAGAGGCGCTAGGTTAGTATAGGGAGACCTTTGATATGTCGCGATCACTCAAAAAGGGGCCGTTTATTACCCCTAAATTGCTAAAAAAGATTGACGCTATGAATATGTCTGGCGAAAAGCGGGTCATCAAAACCTGGTCACGCGCCAGCACCATCTATCCGCAAATGGTAGGACACACCATCGCCGTGCATGATGGCCGTCGACACGTACCTATCTACATCAGCGAAAATATGGTAGGTCATAAGCTGGGCGAATTTGCGCCAACGCGCCTTTTTAGAGGGCACATTGGCAGAGAAAGAGCCTCTAGAGGGTAGGAAGCTATGGAAAATTTTCAAGTACGCGCAGTTTCAAAATACAATATGGGATCGCCTTTAAAGGCGCGTCGCGTGGTGAACGTGGTCAGAGGTATGAAGGCTGAAGAAGCCTTGGAAACACTGACGCTTATGCCTCAGGCAGCGGCTGCAACTGTAGCCAAAACCATCAAGAGCGCCCTGGCCAATGCTGATGAACACGGTTTTGAGACCGGCGATATGGTTATTACCGAAATTGCAGCCAATGAAGGGCCAAGACTACGTCGCGCTCGCTTTGGAGCCAGAGGGCGCTTTAAGCCCATCCGCAAGCGAACTTCGCATATCACCGTGGTTTTGGAAGAAAGGATGTAGGAGGTCATTTTGGGTAGAAAAGTACACCCCATTGGGTTCAGACTGGGTATTGTAAAAGATCATGCCGCTCATTGGTACGCCGAAGGCAGAGAATATGCCGAACTTCTAGGTGAAGACCGCGCCATTCGGTCTTTGGTTAGAGCGGAAAATGCGCGCGCCGGCATTTCCAGAATAGAGATTGAACGCTTGCCCGTAGCCAGGCAGGTATCTATTAAGGTGCATACTGCCAAGCCCGGAATTTTGATCGGGAGAAAAGGGCAAAACGTAACTGTTTTGCGCAAAAAACTGGAAAAATTCACCGGTAAGAAAATTCACCTGGATATTATTGAGGTGGACAACATTGATACCGATGCCTATTTGATTGGTGAAAGCATTGCCGGACAGCTAGAGCGTCGTATCTCTCACAAACGGGCTATGAAGCAGGCCATTAGACGCGCAATGCGCGCCGGAGCCAAAGGGATTATGATAACCTGTGGCGGTCGTTTGGGCGGTTCTGATATGGCCCGCCGGGAAACAGCCAGAGAAGGCCGTATTCCCCGGCATACCCTTAGAGCCGATATTGATTACGCTAACGTTGAAGCCTTGACCACCTACAGTAAGGTGGGAATCAAGGTGTGGGTTTACAAGGGTGATATTTTACCTGAAGCCAAAGAGGAACGCAGCGGGTCTTACACCACACCTTAGCGGAGAAGCAATTATGTTAATGCCAAAGAGAACAAAGTACAGAAAGCAAATGCGGGGCCGGATGAAGGGTAAAGCTGGTCGTGGTAATCGAATTGCCTTCGGTGACTACGCGTTGCAAGCCACAGAACCGGTCTGGATGACCAGTCGCCAGATAGAGGCGGCTCGCAGGGCGGTTATGCGCTACGTAAAACGCGGCGGAAAATTCTGGATTAGAGTATTTCCAGACAAGCCTATCACCGCTAAAGCCGCTGAAACCAGAATGGGCAGCGGGAAAGGCAACGTAGAATACTGGGCGGCAGTTGTCAAGCCGGGCCGGATTATCTTTGAGATTGCCGGCGTGCCGGAAGATGTGGCTAAAGAGGCTATGCGTTTGGCCAGTCATAAACTCCCCATCAAGACCCAGTTCATTAAAAGGCAGGGAATGTAGCTATGTACGCCAATGAAATCAGAGAAATGACCGTAGAAGAAATTGAACAAAAACTGGAAGAAGCGCATCAAGAACTATTCAACTTGCGTTTCCAGACATCTATTGGTCAATTGAAAGACTATAGCCGGGTGAAAGTAGTCAGGCAAGATGTTGCCAGACTAAAAACCGTAGCCCGTGAAAAAGGACAGAAGCTTTAACAATTAACAATTAACAATTAACAATGAACAATTAACAATTAGCCGTAGATAGTGGACAAATGTCGTTTGCTAATTGTTAATTGCTAATTGTTAATTGGAGGTAGAGATGGCTCAAGAGAAAAGAAAAATGTTGACTGGTCAGGTTGTTAGCGATAAGATGGAAAAAACCATCGTGGTAAAAGTAATGCGTACCAAGCGGCACCCTTTGTATGGCAAAGTTATTCGGGTGAGCAAGAAATATAAAGCGCACGATGAAGGAAATCAGGCTGCCACCGGAGATAAGGTGAAGATCATGGAATCCAGGCCTATCAGCAAAGAAAAACGCTGGGTTATGACCGAAATCCTGGAACGCGCTCCTCGCGCATAGTAGTCGTTCACACCCCCTTGTTTGTTTCTACCTTACCCTCGTTCTTAGACAACGCTTGGAAACAGGATAGGATAAGATAGAACCAGGGTTAATAATCCCGCAGGGTAAATATGTTGATGTTGGAGTAAAACGCAATGATCCAGAAAGAAAGTCGTTTAAAAATAGCAGATAACACGGGCGCTAAAGAGATTTTATGCATTCAAGTATTGGGCGGTTCCAAGCGCAGATACGGACGCCTGGGCGATGTTATTACCGCCACTGTCAAGCATGCGGCGCCCCACAGTTCGGTGAAAAAAGGCGAAATTGTGAAAGCGGTTATCGTCCGCACCAAAAAAGAAACCGGGCGCCCCGATGGCTCATACATTCGTTTTGATGAAAACGCGGCGGTTATTCTTGACGCCGACGGTCGCGCGCCAAAAGGAACCCGTATTTTTGGCCCCGTTGCCCGCGAACTGCGTGAAAAATATTTCATGAGAATTGTCTCATTAGCGCCAGAAGTTTTGTAGTGAGGAGTTTTGACTATGCAGAAAATTAGAGAGGGCGATACCGTACAGGTCATAGCCGGTAATGATTTGGGCGTTCGGGGTGAAGTAAAAGAGATCAAAAAAGGCTTTCGTGTCAATCGTAAAGCCGGTCAGTCTACACGCGACCCTGGCGGGGATCGGCTGGTTATATCCGGTGTGAGAATGGTTCACAAGCACCAAAAACCTATTAGCCAAACCAGAACACAAACCGGCATTATTGAATTTGAGGCCCCTATCCACATTTCAAATGCTATGTTGGTTTGCCCCAGTTGCGATGAACCTGTTCGGGTTCAAATTAAGATAGAAGATGGCAGAAAATCCCGCGTTTGCAAACGCTGCGGTGTTGCCATAGATAAATAGAGGTGAGTTTTATGCCCAGGATGAAGGATAAGTACAGGGAAGAAGTTGTACCAGCCCTGAAAGATGGATTTAACTACAAAAGTGTCATGCAGGTTCCCAACATCAAAAAGATTGTGGTCAATATAGGGGTGGGTGAAGCCTTGCAAAACAGCAAATACCTGGATGCCGCAGTGAGCGATGTTGTAAAGATTACCGGTCAGAAACCGGTGATTACTCGCGCCAGAAAATCAATTGCCACCTTTAAACTGCGCGAAGGAAACCCCATTGGCGTAAAAGTGACCCTGCGTGGCAACCGAATGTGGGATTTCTTTGATCGTCTGGTGGCTGTGGCCTTGCCTCGCCAGCGCGACTTTCGCGGAATTTCGCCTAATAGCTTTGATGGCCGCGGAAACTACACCCTCGGCCTGAGAGAGCAATTAGTCTGGCCGGAAATTGACTACGATAAGATTGATAAAGTTCGTGGTATGGAAATTACCATTGTCACCTCTGCTAATACAGATGAAGAAGGACGCCAGCTATTGAGCATGCTGGGAATGCCTTTTAAACAACAATGAACAATGAAAAGTGAATAATTTGTTGCGTAAATTTCCGTTTTTCATTATTCATTATTCGTTATTCATTATTCACTATTCACTGCCTTTAAGGAGTTTAGTAGTATGGCCAAAAAATGTATGCCGTACCGGGAAGATAGAAGAAAATACCCAACTCGCGTTAGAAACCGCTGTAGCAAATGCGGGCGCCCCCGCGCTTATATGCGACGTTTTGACCTGTGTCGCATCTGCTTCAGAGAAATGGCTAACGAAGGACTTATTCCCGGCGTGGTAAAATCAAGTTGGTAAGTCAGCGTCTATTCTGATACTGCTTACTTGTACAAGGAGACTAAGAAATGCCCGTTACCGATACCGTTGCGGATATGCTTACCCGCGTCAGAAATGCCGGCATGGCTAAACATTCCAGGCTGAACATGCCTAATTCAAGAATGACAGAAGCCATTGCCAAAATCCTGAAACAAGAGGGGTTCATTAAACATTACAAAGTTATCCCCGCTACTCCTCAAAGTACCTTGCAAATTGATTTGAAGTACACCAAAGAACGTCACCCCAAACATGTTATCAACGGCATTCAGCGTGTGAGCAAGCCGGGGCGACGTATTTACACCAAAAAAGATAATATCCCCTGGGTAAAAAGCGGCATGGGTGTCACCATTTTAACCACGCCCAAAGGGGTTATCACCGGCAGAGAAGCCCGACGGCTAAACGTTGGCGGTGAAATTTTATGCTACGTTTGGTAGAAGGGGGAATTGGATATAATGGCTAGAATTGGAAAAATCCCGGTTCCCCTCCCGCAAGGGGTAACTGTTACCGTAAACAAGAATGAAGTGACTGTAAAAGGGACTGGCGGTGAATTGAGCCGTACTTTTTCGCCGGAGATTTCAGTGAAGGCGGAAGACGCTCAAATTGTCGTTTCCAGACCTTCTGATCAGCGACACCACAAAGCAATGCACGGCCTGGTTCGCGCTTTGATCAACAATATGGTTATTGGCGTAAGCAAAGGCTTTACCCGTGAACTGGAAATTGTGGGCGTTGGCTATCGCGCTGCAATGGATGGTCAGAACTTGGTCTTGAACGTTGGTTATTCTCATCCTATTGTCTTTGAGCCAATGCAAGGCTTGTCCTTTGAAGTTGAAAAAGGAGGCCGTAAACTGGCGGTAAAAGGAATTGACAAGCAGGTTGTGGGTGAATACGCCGCCCGAATTAGAAAAACCCGCCCGCCCGAACCGTACAAGGGTAAAGGCGTTCGCTACGCAGGTGAATATGTGCGACGTAAAGCCGGTAAGGCCGGTGCGAAGTAAACATAGCGCATTCATCAATTAGTTGCGCCCTGTGTTTTGGTCTTATCTTATTTCAAAACGCTGTTTGAGAACAAGTCAGGACGCAACTAAGCTAAAGAATAACACAGCAGAAATTTGCAGTTTGGAGAGAATTAAAATGGCGAAAAAATTACCGGCGCGTCTCGCTAGAGAAAAGCGCCATGCGCGTGTAAGAAAGTACGTATCCGGCACTACGGAACGCCCGCGACTTAACGTCTATCGCAGTTTGGATCATATTTACGCTCAGGTTATTGATGACGTAAACGGCGTAACTCTGGTTTCCGCTTCTACCGTTGATAGAGCTATAAGAGCGCAGCTTGGCAGCAAGACAAAAACCGAGCAAGCTCAATTGGTAGGCAAAGCGGTAGCCGAACGCGCTTTAGACGCCGGTATTAAAAGCGTGGTTTTTGACCGAGGCGGTTTTAAATATCATGGTCGCGTCAAGGCTTTGGCCGATGCGTCTCGCGAGGCAGGACTGAACTTTTAGAAATCCGTAGCGTTTAAGACCAGTTGCCTTACACTTAAAAAACAAACTGGCAGCTTGCGCTACATTTGGAGGAAGAATGGCAAAACGTGAATTTGAAGATGCAGTGGAAGAACTTGATGAACGTGTAGTTCACATTGCCCGAACAGCTAAAGTAGTTAAGGGTGGTCGGCGATTTAGCTTTCGCGCTTTGGTTGTAGTGGGCGATAATAAGGGCAGCGTTGGCATTGGTATAGGTAAAGCCCGCGAGGTTCCTGAAGCCATTCGCAAAGCCTCTGAGCGCGCTCGTAGAAGCATGAAGAAAGTTGCCATGATTGGCACAACCGTTCCTCATGAAGTAACTGCCAGAGAATCCGGAGCGCAGGTTTTCCTTAAACCGGCCTCTCCCGGCACTGGCGTTATTGCTGGCGGCGGCGTCCGCGCCGTGGTTGAAGCGGCTGGAATTAGAAATATTCTGACCAAGAGTCAGGGTAGCGCCAATATTTTGAATGTTGTCAAAGCAACTATGAAGGGCTTGATTGAGATGCAAGATCCCGTAAGCGTTGCTAATATTCGGGGCGTTCCGCTCAAGCGCGTACAACCTTTCTGGAGTAAGGATAATGACTAAGAAAAAGATTGAAACATTAAAAGTTACTCTGGTCAAGAGTCCTATCGGCTACCCCGAACGACAGAGATCTGTTGTGCAATCGCTAGGGCTACGTAAAATGGGACAAACCGTTGAACGCGGCGACACGCCCGTTATCAGAGGTATGATCAAGAAAGTATCGCATTTAGTGCGCGTTGAGTATTAATTTGCAATTTGCGATTTCAGATTTACGATTAAGATTGCTTCCGAAATCGTCAATCCAAAATCGCAAATCGTAAATCGTAAATGAGGTGAACTATGAAATTGCATGACTTGCAGCCCGCTCCTGGCAGCACAAAAAAGAGAAAACGGGTTGGTAGAGGCCACGCTGCTGGTGGGGGTAAAACCGCCGGGCGCGGTACAAAAGGTCAGGGCGCGCGTTCAGGCGGCGGTAAAGGCCCCTATTTTGAGGGCGGGCAGCTCCCTATGGTGCGCCGCTTGCCTTTTGCTCGCGGTGTTGGTTTTAGCAATATCTGGCGTATTGAGTTTCAGCCGGTCAACGTCAGTCGCTTGAATCGCTACTTCAATGAAGGCGATGAAGTAACGCCGGAATCGCTGGTAGAGGTTGGTATTATCAAAAAAGCCAGTCAGGCTGTTGCTATTTTGGCTGAAGGCGACCTGGATAAGCCCCTGCACATTAAGGCCCATCGAATTTCTAAATCGGCCAGAGAAAAAATTGAAGCTGCCGGCGGCACCTTTGAAGTATTACCCAAGCTGCCAAGACGGGTCATCAAGCGAAGGAATATGCGCTAATCCAGAGACCTACCAGATGGCAATCAATTGATTTGCCTTGCCAGACGCTATTCTCAAGGGAGAAACTCCTATGCTCCAAGCAGTAAAAAATGCCCTTTTGTTGCCAGACTTAAGGCGAAAAATAGTCTTCACTCTATTGATCCTGATTATCTATCGGGCGGCAACGCAAGTGCCGGTACCGGGTGTAGACAAAGAAATCTTAAACCAGTTTCTAAATTCCGGCAGCGGCGGCGCTACCATCATCCAATTCATGGACTTGCTGTCCGGCGGTACATTGTCCCGCTTTTCTGTGTTGGCAATGGGCGTTTATCCTTATATTACCGCTTCTATTATCATGCAGTTGCTTACGCCGATGATCCCCGCTCTGGAAGAATTGTCAAAAGAGGGCGAGCAAGGAAGAAACAAGATTAATCAGTACACCCACTGGTTGGCAGTTCCCCTGGCAGCGCTTCAGGCTTATGGTCAGGTGGTCATCATTCAACAGAGTATTCCTGGCATCATCCCTGACTTTGGTTTTGCTTCCAACCCCTTGGGAACAACCGCCATCATTGTCTCTATGACCGCCGGTAGTATGTTTGCCGTCTGGTTAGGTGAATTGATCACTGAACAAGGCATTGGAAACGGTGTGTCAATCATCATCTTTGGCGGTATTGTGGCCCAAATGCCGGGACGCATCTGGCAGTTCGTTCAATTGGAGCAGTATGGTCAGCTAATAGCCTTCTCCCTGATAACCTTTGTAACCATTTTGGGCATTGTTATTGTTACCGAAGGCCAGCGCCGTATCCCGGTTCAGTACGGCAAGCGCGTGCGCGGCACAAAAGTGTACGGTGGACAAAGTTCGCACATTCCTTTGAAAGTCAATAGCGCAGGGATGATCCCCCTGATTTTTGCCCAGTCCATTCTCATCTTCCCTAGTTCTATTGCCAGCTTCTTTGCCGGATCAGAGAGCGCGTTCATTGCTGGTACCGCTACTTTTATTGTGCAGTGGTTTAGCCCCAGACCGGATGCGTGGCCCTACTGGATTACCTACTTTATGATGGTGGCCCTGTTTACTTTCTTCTATACCGACATCATCTTCAAGCAGCAAAACCTGGCTGAAAGTTTGCAGCGTCAAGGCGGCTTTATTCCCGGTTTGCGGCCCGGAAAAACAACAGAAGATTACCTGAACACGGTAATGCGCCGAATTACTCTTATTGGCGCAGTATTTCTGGGAGTGGTAGCCATTTTGCCCTGGATTGTGGGAATTATTCCCGGCCTGGGATCATCGGGCGGGGGAACCGCTACCTTGTTGATTACCAGTACCGGCCTGCTGATTGTAGTTGGCGTTGGGCTGGATACGATGAAGCAGTTAGAGGCGCAGTTGCTTATGCGCAACTACGAAGGCTTTATCAAATGACGAACTACGAGTTACGAATTACGAATAAACTTCATTCGCAATTCGCAATTCGCAATTCGCAATTCGTCATTCGTAACTCGTTATGATTATTTTGAAGTCGAATAGAGAAATAGCCTTGATGAAAAAGGCGGGACATATTGTGGCGGTTGTATTGGCAGAACTGACGCAGAAGATCAAGCCTGGTATCACCACCGCTTATTTAGACAAACTTGCCGCCAATATTATTCGCAAACATCATGCCACGCCTACTTTCAACGGCTATAACGGCTTTCCAGCCAATATTACCACGTGTATCAATGAAGAATTGGTACATGGAATACCTAGCCATAAGCGTTTTTTGGAAGAAGGCGACATTGTCAGCATAGACTGCGGCGCAACCTATAAAGGTTGGATTGGCGATGCCGCAACAACCGTGCCGGTAGGTCAAATTTCGCCGGAAGCGCAGCGCTTGCTGGATGTTACGGAGCAATCGCTGTACGAAGGAATTGAGTACGCCAAAGCCGGTAAACGAGCCGGCGATGTTTCTGCCGTCATTCAGACGTATATCGAGCGGCATGGCTACGCAGTGGTCAGAGAATACACCGGACACGGCGTGGGCAGAAAGATGCATGAAGACCCGCAGGTGCCAAATTTTGGTAAGCGGCGCAAAGGGGTAAAGTTAAGAAGAGGAATGACCATAGCCCTTGAACCTATGGTCAATATGGGCGTTGCCGAAACACGTGTGCTGGATGATAAATGGACAGTTGTAACAAAAGATGGTCAATTATCTGCTCATTTTGAACACACCATAGCCATTATGAACGGTGAAGCGCAAATTTTAACGCAATTGTAGAAGTTGGGTAGAGGATAGAATTATGAAAGTAAAGCCGTCTGTCAAACGTAGATGCGACAAATGTAAAATCATCAAAAGAAGAGGCGTTGTTCGTGTTATTTGTGAAAACCCTCGACACAAACAACGTCAGGGTTAGTAAGGAGACCAAAATATGGCGCGTATTGCAGGTGTTGACATTCCTGATAATAAAAGGGTTGAAATTTCTTTGACCTATATTTTTGGCGTTGGTCACCATACCAGCCAAGAAGTTTTGAAGAAAGCAAATATTGACTTCAATAAGCGAGTCAAAGACCTGACTGAAGCTGAGTTGGGGCGTATCCGCGAGATTTTGGAGAAAAATTACCGTATAGAAGGTGATTTGCGCAGAGAAATTGGCTTAAATATCAAACGCTTACAAGAAATCGGCTGCTACCGTGGCATTCGCCATCGGAGGAATCTGCCGGCTCATGGTCAGCGTACTAAAACTAATGCCCGCACCAGACGCGGCGCCAGAAGAACGGTTGCCGGTAAGAAACGCGCGCGTAAGTAAAATGATGAAGGATGTAAAGTAAATATGGCAAAGAAACGAACTCAAACGCAGCGTGGCGCTCGTAAGGTACGTAAGAATATTCCTTCCGGTAAAGCGTACATTCACGCAACATTCAATAATACCATCATTACCGTTACCGACACCAAAGGGAATGCAGTGTGTTGGTACAGCGGTGGCACTTCTGGTTTCAAAGGCTCCAGAAAAAGCACGCCTTATGCCGCGCAGATTGCCGGCACTTCCGCCGCCAAGACGGCCAAAGAACATGGTATGCAGGAAATTGATGTTTACGTCAAAGGCCCTGGCCCTGGACGAGAATCGGCGGTGCGCGCTTTGCAAGCCGGCGGGCTGAGGGTAAAGACCATTACGGATGTTACCCCCATTCCCCACAACGGTTGTCGCCCGCCTAAAAAACGAAGAGTGTAAAACGGTAGGCAGTAGACGGTAGACAGGCAAATAAATTCCTCGCCCCCTGTCTACCGTCTACTGCCTACCGCCTGCCGCCAAAGAAGGATGAAGGGAAAGCCAAACCCGTAAACTTCATTAAATATTAACTATTCAGGAGGATAAAATTGGCTAGACATACAGGTGCGGTGTGTAAATTATGCCGTCGAGAAGGTGAAAAGTTATTCTTAAAGGGAGATCGTTGTTATACTCCCAAGTGCGCTATGGAGCGTAGGCCAAACCCGCCCGGTCCGGTAAGAAGATTCCGCGCAAAAGAATCGGATTACGGCAACCAGCTCAGAGAAAAACAGAAAGCGCGTCGAACCTATGGTATTTTTGAGAAACAATTTCGGATATACTTCAAAAAAGCGCAGCGAATGAAGGGCGTTACCGGTACCAACCTCCTGGTTATGCTGGAATCACGTTTGGATAACGTTGTCTATCGTTTAGGCTTTGCCGATTCGCGCGCTCAGGCTCGTCAATTAGTTCGGCATGGGCATTTTCAGGTTAACGGGAGAAAAACCAACATCCCCTCGTTCCTGGTAAAACCGGATGATGAAATTGCTGTCCGCGATAGGAGCAGAGGCAATAGCTTCTTCAAAGAACGCGCGCAGTCTCTCTCCGACGCTAAAGTTCCCGCGTGGCTCAGTTTGGATAGTAATAATTTAGCTGGCAAAGTATTGCTCCTGCCGGGGCGAGAAGATATTGATTTAGCCCTCAATGAACAGTTAATTGTTGAATACTACAGCCGGTAGGCAAGAATTACGTCGGAAGTTGCGGTTTTGTTACCGGACAGTTGACGATTTTGTGCCAAAATTGATTTTGGAAACGCTTGGAGGGTGTACTCTTGTCGGAATTAGGTTTTGTATTACCAAAAGTTGAAACCGAAACAGCTACCAGGAATTTCGGTATTTTCAATATTAGTCCTCTGGAGCCAGGTTATGGCGTTACACTAGGAAACGCGCTGCGCAGAGTTCTTTTGTCTTCATTGACCGGAGCGGCTGTTAGCTCTGTTCGCATTAGCGGGGTGCATCATGAATTTTCTGACATCCCCGGCGTGCGAGAAGATATGACTTCGTTGATTTTGAATTTGAAGCAACTTCGCGTTAAGCTTCATCAAGACGAATCGGCTCGGCTTCGGATAGAGGTTAAAGGGGAAGGCGCAGTAACAGCAGGCGATCTGGAAACGCCACCTTATGTGGAAATCATCAACCCTGACCTGCATTTACTTAGCGGCGATTCCAGTCAAACAGAACTGGACCTGGAATTGGTTGTTGATATGGGTAAAGGATACTCTCCTGCGGAAGAACGCGGAAAATTGCCCATTGGCGAAATTCCCATTGACGCCATTTTTAGCCCGGTCAGAAAGGCCAGCTTTAAAATAGAACGCGCTCGCGTGGGGCAGGTTACGGACTACGACAAACTGGTGATGGACGTGAGTACGGATGGCACTATTTCACCTTATGATGCGCTGCGCGAAGCGGCTCACCTGCTGCTAAAACACTTTTCTCTGGTTGCCAGTATTGTCCCGGAAGAGATTCCGCAGCCGGTCTCTAAAAAAGAGGTTGTGGCTTCTAAATCTGTTGATACCCCTATTGAGGAACTTGAACTGACAGTTCGGGCTTATAATTGCCTCAAACGAGCGGGCATAACCCAGGTGGGTGAAATTTTAGACAAATTACATAAAGGCCCCGATGAAATTCTAGCCATCAGAAACTTTGGGCAGAAATCTTTAGATGAATTAATAGACCGCCTTGAAGAGAAAGATTTTTTGGCTGATATTGACGAAAGCATTGTTGCGGCGTCCAGATCAGGCGGTTAAGCACTTTGAGAGGAATGATTAGTTATGAGACATAGAGTTGCTGGGCGCAAATTAAACAAGAATACAGCGCAGCGTAAAGCCCTTTTAAGAGGCTTGGCAACAGAACTTTTTAAACACGGTTCAATTCAGACTACAGAAGCCAAAGCAAAGGCCCTGCGCCCTGTGGCGGAAAAGTTGATTACTCTGGCTAAACGCGGTGATTTGCACGCCCGTCGTCAGGCCGCTGCCAGATTGTATGAGCCGGCTATCTTGCAAAAACTCTTTGACAACATTGCCGAGCATTATCAAGACCGCAATGGAGGATACACGCGCATTTACAAATTAGGCCTTAGAAAAGGGGATGCGGCTCCAATGGCCTTGATTGAACTGATTGATCACCAAGTGTGGGAAGACTAGGCGGATTGCAAGAGCCACAATCACCCCAGCATTACAAAGCAACCATCGCTTATGATGGAACCGATTTTTTAGGATATCAGATACAAGCCCAGGGCAGAACGGTTCAAGGGGAAGTAGAAAAAGCGCTCAATATCATAGCCCACAAGAATATTCGCGTAGTGGGCGCTGGCAGAACCGATACCGGCGTACATGCCACCGGTCAGGTGATTGCTTTTGGTCTGAACTGGAGACATCCAACCGCCGACTTGCACCGCGCATTGAACGCTAATTTGCCTCCAGACATTGCGCTAAAAGCGTTGACCGAGGCGGAAGCGAATTTTCATCCTCGTTTTGACGCGCTCAACAGGCAATATCGTTATACCGTTCTGAACCAGCCCACCAAAGACGTACTCAGGCAGCGTTACTCCCTCCACATCTCCCGCCCCGTTGATGTAGACCGAATGCAGCAAGCCGGCATTGCCCTCTTGGGGACACACGATTTTGCCTCCTTTGGCAAACCGCCTCAAGGCAACAATACGGTGAGAACCGTGTTCCAGGCCAACTGGCAACGTAGTGGCAGCGAAATCACGTTCAATATTGGCGCCAACGCTTTCCTTTACCGGATGGTGCGCAATATTGTAGGCACGTTGCTCCAGGTAGGATTAGGGCAAATGACTGTTGATGAGTTCAAAGCCGTTCTGCAAGCCAGAGATCGTTCCAAAGCGGGACCTCCCGCTTTATCCAAGGGCTTGTGTTTGGTGAAAGTAAACTATAAAGAAGCGGTAAGGAGTAAGCAGTAAACAATTTAAGTACTGCCTACTACTGCTTACTGACAATTGAAGGAGCAGGACTGTGAAGACATACAGCGCCAGAGAAGAAGATATAGAACGACAATGGCATGTGGTAGACGCTCAAGGAAAAACCTTAGGGCGGCTGTCCAGCGAAATAGCCAGGATTTTACGCGGAAAACACAAACCCATTTACACCCCGCACGTAGACTGCGGCGATTATGTTGTGGTCATCAATGCTGAAAAAATATGGGTCACCGGGCGAAAATTGGATCAGAAAATCTACTACCGGCATTCCGGCTACCCCGGCGGGTTGAAAGAAATTACCCTGCGGGAGCAGCTTAACAAATTCCCGGAGCGTGTCATTGAGCATGCGGTCAAGGGAATGTTGCCCAAAAACCGTTTGGGTAGAAGAATGTTCAAAAAATTAAAGGTCTACGCGGGCGCAGAGCATCCGCATGCGGCTCAACAGCCTCAGCCATTAGAGTTATAAGAGGGAGAAGCGATACTTATGGCAATGGAAGGTCACTACTACGAAGGTCTTGGACGCCGAAAAGAAGCAAGCGCCAGAGTTAGACTATACTCTGGCGAAGGCGTATTGATTGTTAATGACAAACCGGCGGATGAATATTTTAGTCGCCCAATTGATTTGAAGGCGATGTTGACTCCTTTGCGAGTTACCGGCTTTGAAGGAAAATTCGATGTAAGCGTCAAAGTCCAGGGCGGTGGCGTTACCGGGCAGGCCGGGGCAGTTAGTCTGGGCGTTGCGCGCGCGCTGTTAACCTCTGATCCTGAGTTGCGCAAGACGCTTCGTCAGCATGGGTTATTGACCCGCGACGCGCGCGCTAAAGAGCGTAAGAAACCCGGCCTTAAACGGGCCAGAAAAGCGCCTCAGTACACCAAACGCTAAAGTTGCATTATACACGGGCCTTTTCAGGCAAGTAACAACCCTGTTTTGTTGTTTGGATACATTAACACATAATCAGTGAGTTGAATCAGTGTATCTTTTTCCCACGCTCTGCGTGGGAAAAAGATACACTGATTCAACCCGAATGAAACATACTCAAATAATTAAGCAATAAAAAATGGCACCCTGACTCATTATGGATGCCATTTTTGTTATTGCCCGGAAAGTTGAGGCCGGAGAACCTAAAAGGTTCTCCTCCATAGCGTCTATAGCCAATACAAAATTGCTATTGCCGATAGCCCCCACAAGATAACGGTTATTAGCAATGGGCGGTCTTGCAGCAAAACCTCAGACGGGTCGCCGCTGCCGTTCAAAATATGAATGGTGTACAGATACCTGAAAATACCGTAGAGAACAAAGGGTATAGTCAGCATCATCCAGTGATTGCCGGGTAAATTGGGCGCGTTAAACGTGTAAAGAGAATAAGACATAATAGTTGCTGCGGCCACAATCAAGATCATATCGTCCAGAAATTTTAAACTATAATCGCTGAGGATGGCGCGAGTGTTTTTGCCCCCATTTTGGAACAAGAGCAACTCCTGTCGTCGTTTGCCAAAGCCCATAAAAAGCATCAACAAGGTGATGCATACGTACAGCCAGGGAGAAAATCGCGCCACCTCAATCAGCGATACACCAGCCCCCACGCGAATGACAAATCCGGCGGCAATAGTCATCACATCAATGATAACCAGGTGTTTCAGTTTGAAAGAATAAGCCAACTGTAAGACCAGATATAGCGTCATCAACAGGCCAAAAACCGGGTTCAACAAAAAACTCAAGGGTAGCGCTATCAGCGGCAGTAGAATTGCCGCAATGGTGGCCGCTTTTTTACTGATTTTGCCCGCCGCAATGGGGCGAAATTTCTTTTTGGAGTGTAGTTTGTCTTTTTCTATATCAACTAAATCGTTGATGATGTACACGGTTCCAGAGATCAGGCACAGTAAAATGAAGCCTAGCGCCGTAACTATCAGAGAGGGAAGGTCAAACAACTGTTCGTCGAAGGTCAATGCGGCAAAAATGACCACATTTTTTGTCCATTGTTTAGGTCTCATTGATTTTAGTAATGCCAGTAACACAATAACTACGCTCCTTGATTTTCAGCGAAAATGAAAAATTGTTCATTATTCACTATTCATTTTTCATTATCTACTAGAATACCTTAATCTCAGACGATGAGCAAAAGAAGGATAGATTTGCTTTTAGTTGAACAAAATTTAGCTGACACGCCAGAACAGGCCAACGCCTTATTGATGGCCGGCAAAGTGATGGTCAATCAGCAAATCATCACTCACTCTGGTATGAAGGTTGATTCTAAGGCCAAAATAGGCGTTAAAGCCAAAAAGCCTTATGTCAGCCGGGGAGGCTATAAACTGGCCGCCGCTCTGGATGTCTTTAACGTTGACCCTGCCAACGCCGTATGCGCCGACGTGGGCGCTTCTACCGGCGGCTTCACTGACATACTCTTGCAGCGCGGCGCAAAAAAAGTTTACGCTTTGGATGTTGGCTACGGTATATTGGCCTGGAAACTTCGACAAGACCCGCGCGTGATAGCTATGGAGAGAACTAACGCTCGTAAAGTAGAAAACTTGCCGGAGAAAATTTCGCTGGCGGTCATAGATACGTCATTTATTTCCCTGAAGCTGATTTTGCCCGCTGTCTTGAAGTGGATTGAGCCGCGCGCTACTATCATCGCCCTGATCAAACCGCAGTTTGAGGCGGCAAAAGAAAAGGTCGGCAAGGGAGGCGTGGTTAGAGATAGAACCATCCACGCCGAAGTTATTTATGAGCTGATAGCGTGGTGCAAAATGCGCAACCTGGCCGTCCTTAACTTGATTGTTTCTCCCATTACCGGCCCTGCCGGTAATAGAGAATTTCTTTTGCACTTGAACGCGGATTCAAAACAGACTTCCCCGGATGCCTCATTGTTAGTAGAAAATTGTCTGCAACAATTAACATATCAAGTGGAACGCGGCTGAAAATTTTAGTTGCTGAACCTGAACCCTTTACTGAATTTTTGGATAGTGTGGTATAATATTCAAACTTAAATGATGAATTTTCAAATATCTGTGGATTTCTAAAAAAGGATTTACAAGTGTCAGGGCTGCTAAAATATTTAGATACCTCCCCCCAAGGTGATGAATCAAGCTCAAGTCTAATAGAAGAATATCAGGAAAAAATTGCCGATCTGGAGCGTAAGGTTGATTATCTGGAGCAAATTGTTGAGGTCAGCCAGATTTTAAATTCTACGCTAGAGTTAGATGCGCTATTGAGAACCATCACTCAGGTTGCCACCGAGTTGACTGATACAGAAGCCTGTTCTATTTTGCTGTATGACAAAGAAGCAAATGAGCTGAGATTTATGCCGGCCACAGTATCGGCAAGCGCAGAAAAGATTCTTGAAGTGCCTGTTCCTCTGGATAACAGTATTGCCGGATGGGTTTTTAGAAAAAAGAAACCTATTTTGATCAGAGACGCCAAAAATGACTCTCGTTGGAATAGTAACGTAGATGAAACCAGCGATTTTGACACACGCTCAATTCTGGGCGTCCCGCTCAAGATTAAGCGAGAAGTTATAGGCGTTATGGAAGTGCTGAATAAAAAGGGGGAATACGGCTTCAATCAGGACGATATTCAGATAACTACTATCCTGGCGGCGCAGGTAGCTGTAGCAATTGAAAATGCCAGACTCTGGGATGATATTCGGAAGGCTTACAAAGAGTTGACCGAACTGGACCGTCTTAAGAGCGAGTTTGTCAGTATTGCTTCCCATGAGCTAAAAACGCCGCTATCGGTTATCCTGGGCTACGCCTCTTTTTTGCGGGACCAGGTCAGCGGTGAGGCTACCGAGCAGTTGGATATGGTACTATCCAGCGCCATGAAGTTGAGAAGCCTCATTGATGATATGGTAAACCTGCGCCATGTACATAATGATGATATTCAACTGGACGTAGAGATATTTTCGATGCGAAAATTGGTAGAGGATGTTCTGGCGGAATTTCAAAACTTGATTAAAGCCAAATTATTGAAGGTTAAGCTCCAGTTTGACAAAGGCGACGACCCGGTGGACATAGAAGGAGATCGCCAGAAAATTCGCCTGGTTGTGGCAAACCTGCTGTCTAATGCCATTAAGTTCACCTCGGATGGGGGGGGCATTTTGCTGGGCTTGGGCCGCGAGGGGCAAAAGATATACCTGCGCGTGGCAGATACGGGGATTGGTATAGCTGAAGACCAGTTTGACAAGATATTTGAAGATTTCTACCAGGTGGAGCCATCGTTAACTCGTCGTTTTGAAGGATTGGGCTTGGGATTACCCATTGTCAAGGGGATGGTAGAGACGCATAATGGAAGCATTATGGTTGAAAGCGTTCTGGGAAAAGGAAGCCAATTTATTGTGATTTTGCCTATATCCGTGTACCTGTAATATGCCCGACATTATTTTGCTAGGCGACATCAATATAGACATCAATGCAACTCTGGCGGCCTACCCCGCTCGCGGCGGCGAGGGAATTGTTCATACCGTAGAATACAACACGGGCGGCGCTGTGGTGAACACCGCTGTGGCGCTGGCAAAAATGGGAGCGGATATTGGGATCATTGGACGAATAGGCAGCGATACGCTGGCGGCGCAAGCGTTGGCCGACCTGCAAAGAGCCTCTGTAGATCGAAGCCAAATACAGGTTGACTCTGTTGTTAGCACCGGCCTGATCTATATTGTTGTCAACCCTGATGGCGAGAGAACGATGTTTTCTACCCGTGGCGCCAATGTGTTTACCAAATCAACACCTGATTGGGAATCCTACTTTGCCAATGCGCGCTGGTATCACTTTTCTGGCTACGCCCTCCTGGCTCAACCCCAGCACGATGCCGCTATCTACGGCCTGGAGTTAGCCAGACGAAACCATTGCCGGGTAAGTCTGGACCCTAATCCGGAACCGGCTATGCGTTACGCTAAAATAATTAGAGAAATTCTTCCCAAAATAGATACTTTTTTACCCAATGAACATGAATTGATCGTTTTATCAGGGGGGAAGAACTTCAATGACGCTATTAAAGATATTCTTGACGCCGGCATCAAAGCTGTAGCGGCCAAGCGAGGCAGCAAAGGGTGTGTTATTGCCTACGCTGATGAGTATCTGGAAATTCCGGCCTTTGATATTCAGGTTAAAAACACAACCGGCGCCGGCGATAGTTTTAATGCCGGCGTTGTTCTGGGGCGCACAGTAGGGTTGAGTTGGCCCGCGTCCGGCGTTTTGGGGAACGCGCTGGGCGCCATTGCCAGCGTGACGCAAGCTTCCGGCATTGCCGAAACCAATGTCGAAAAAATAGTCGAACTCATCGAGAAGGATATGTTCAAATCTCAATGGCAGGAATGGCATTCGGCCCTGGAAGAGGTATTGGCTTATTTGTCGGCTGTTCAACGCCCTTAAGCGCCTTGCCTACTAATTCCTTGTTTTTGCCTGTTTTTAACAGGTATGTTATAATCCTTTTCGCTTTACAGATGGCGTGTCCTCGTAGCTCAAAGGATAGAGCACTTGGTTGCGGACCAAGAGGCTAGAGGTTCGAGTCCTCTCGAGGACGCCTGAGTTGAACAATCACAAATAGGGTGAAACCGTCGCTGCCTGAGAAATCAGGTAGAGGAACTTCTCGACTCTCAGCCGGATAGACCCGGCAAAGTTGCCTTGCGAAACAGTAAGCAAGGGCGTTGCCGTGAAAGCGCGTAACGACTA
>DUEH01000290.1 GCA_011192195.1 Chloroflexota bacterium
GCCGCCGAATCCGAACATCTCGCAACTCTGCTGATGCAACTTCCAACTCGCAGTATGGCGGCGGAGGTAGCGTCTTTTGACGGCGTTATGTACGAGTTGATAGTTATGCAGGCAGAACAGCCGCTCTCTTTTCACTGGCAAAACGATGATTGGCGATACGCCCCCCAAAGCCCCCTCAGCAAGTGGGAACGAGTGGTTGCGGTAAGCGATTATGCCTTGAGTTTGGCAGAATCGAACCCGCCATCCACGCCGCCGGTCATTCACGATCCCCGCCAACAACCAGCGCCCCCAACTCAAGCGGCAGGTGTTCCGCCGGGCGGTATTGGCGACATCAGCGCCCGCCTGGGATATGATGTGCGCGAGTTGTTGATGGAGGGCTACACAATGCGCGACATCCAGGGCGTTTTGCAGGGAGAATATAGCCTCCAGGAGATGCGGCAAAGGAAACCGGGGCGCGCTGCCCGCAGTAAAAAATTATAAATTATAAATGGTAAATGGTAAATGGTAAATAGTAAATGGTAAAGTGTTTACCATTCACCATTTTTTTGGCAAGGGCTAAACCAATGAAGCCGATAATCAAACTACTGACGCTATTAGGGATGCTTGTCTGGAGCGCCAACGCGGTGATGGCCGCGCCGCCCCTTCAAACCGACGCCGGTCAGGAATATACGGTTCAATCTGGCGATTGTCTGGCTAAAATCGCCGAGAGATTTTTGGGCGGCCAGCGCTTTTGGCCGGTCATCTTACAAACTACCAATCTTCGGGCTATGAGCGACAGCCGCTTCACGCTGATCAGAAATCCCGATCTCATTCACAGCGGACAAATCTTATGGCTGCCCACCGCCGCCGAAATTGAGTGGTTGACGCCCCAGACCGATTTTGAACAGAGCGAAACCGCGAGCAACGCCGCAAACGGCCTGCTGGCGGTTGACATAGTGTACCTCGGTCAGTGGTACCGCGACGCCTTTCACTACAGCAAAGACGCCCCCAATATCCGCCATTTTGCCGTGATAATGCCCGAAGCGCAATATCAGGAAAATCCTCATATCCCCGGTCAAATTTGCAGCAGCCTGAGCTTTCCCATTGATGACGGCCCGCTGCAAATTCGGGACGGCGCGCGGGAAACAAATTGGGACCTGAGCGCGCTGCACCCGGTTCCCTACCAGGCTGAACTCGAACCGGGCCGGTACTACGTGGGCGGCTGTTTTATCGCCGCGCCGCTGTCGCGCCAGGAGGCCGGGGTTGGCGATGAGGCCATCTTGTACGCGGGCATTAGCGGCGGCGGCGCATCGTCAGACTATCAGATTGTGACGGTTGAACCCGGCAGACGGAAAGACATAAGCATCCGCTTGACCGACAAGGATGGCTGGGCCTGTCCCTGGGTGTATGCTTTTAACGGAACTGCTTTTGAACGGCGCAGCGAAATCTTGCGCAATCTCAAATCAAAAAGTCTGGAAACTACGCAGCGACACCCGCTGGGACCCGTGTTGGCGCAGGATGGCATCATCCGCCTGCAAATTAGAGAAGAGAAGCCGGAAACCGCCTGTCTGGACGCGCTTTATCTGGAAGTGGGCGACATTCCGGTCTGGCCCGACGCAAACTCGCCCCAGGCCGAATTGTTGAGCGATGTTGATGGACATTACCTGACGCTGCGGCAGGGGGATATTTATGAATTGAGCTTCGATGTCTCAGCCATTACCGGCGATAGCGCTTCAGTTGAGGCTGTCATTGTCTCGACGGGTTACTATGACTTGGAGTTTTGAATATTCTTTGGCGGTATTCCGGTGGTCTGTTATAATTAAATTTAGCCGCCACCCTATGATCTATCCCTTCAAACAAAAAAAGGAGAGACAAAATGTTCCACAAATCCAGGCAAAACCCAAGAATTTTGATATTGACAATCCTGGCAATCAGCCTGGCGCTCTTTGTCGTCGCTTGCGGCGGCGATGAAGCGCCAGCCCCCACGCCCGCGCCGACCTCAACTCAGGGGCCGCCCACGGAAACCCCAACGCCAGCGCCGCCTACAGCAACGCCAACGCCGGAACCAACCTCAACGCCCACAGTCGGTGAGCGCATAGAACAGGGGATAGCGTACTACGAACAAGGCGAGTTGGACAAAGCCATTGTCGAGTACAAAGAAGCCATCGCGCTCGAGCCGGACAATCCCGACGCCCATCGTAATCTGGGAACTGTTTACGTGGACCAGGGCAAATGGGAAGAGGCTGTCGCCGCCTACGAACAAGCCATCAGCCTGAACCCCGATTTTGGCGAGGCTTACGGCGATATGGTAGCCGCTTACATTAATCTGGACAAACTCTCAGAGGCCATTGACGCCGGCGAGAAAGCCATCGAATTGGCGCCCGATTACGCCACAGCCCATAACAATCTGGGAACCGCCTACAAGAAACAAGATCGGCTCGATGAGGCTGTTGCCGAGTATCAGGAGGCCATCCGGCTTGATCCTGACGACGCTCTGCCGCACTATAATTGGGGGAATATCCATTACAAACAAGGTCAGGTTGATCAGGCCATCGCCAAGTGGCAAGAAGCTACCCGGCTGGACCCCAATTATCCCAACACCCATAAAAATCTGGGGATCGGCTATCTTGAGCGGGAGCAAACGGCTGAAGCCCTGGCCGAATTTGAAATCTATCTGCAACTCGCTCCCGACGCTTCGGATAAAGCGGCGGTAGAGGAGGAGATTGCCAGGCTGAACGCTCAACTTTCCCCTTCGTCGGAGGAAGGCCAAGACCCCCAATCCGGCAAAGATATGTTGATTACCGAGGATGAAGCCAACGCCTTCTACGTGGGAACGTGGAAATTTGACGCCGATAGCAGGAATGAGGGCGACACCCCCAGCGACTGCCGCGATTTTCTGGACGACAGTGGAGAAGAAATCTGGTATCGCAGCTTTATGAATTGCATCTTCGACCCCAAACCGGGCATAAGCCTGGAGGATATTCCCGCCGCCAACATTCTGGAATCTGCCCACAGCGACGAATTGGAGCTGCTCTTTTACGGCTTCCAACCCGACAGCGACCACGTTGCCTACGATATGTACACCCTGCAAGACGAGCGCGTGTACTTTGCCAGCGTCACCCATCGCAACCCAATGTTAGGCGCCGGCAACGCTCCCCAGCGAAGCGATATTGACGACTTCTTGTTCAATGTTCTGACGACCAATCTGAGCAAAACCGGCGCTCCCGCCGCTGCGGGAGCCGGCGTCAAGATTTACAGCAATAAATACACAGGCTTAACGCTGGAATATCCCGCCGATTGGGTGTTGAAAGAGGGCGACTCTGATGAAGCGGCCATTGTTGCGCTTGGCACGGACAAAGATTTTGCCGCCGCAACCGGCCCGGAGGTCTACGCCGCCAGACCCGGCGCAACGATACAAATTGCCATCAGAGACCTGGGGCAATTTTCGGCAACCAATACTTCGGCTCCGCTCAGTACAAGTCTGGCAGATTTGCAGACGGAAGTCCTTAAAGACGACTACCCGCCCTTGACCCCGATTGGCAAAATCACCCCCATTTCCTTCCCCGCCGATCTGGGCAGAGGCATTGAAGGAATAGATGGAATTTACAAACCCGATTTAGACGAGGGTCCGCCCCTGAAATTTCGCGTAACTACTATAGTTCAGGGCGGACGGGTGATGGTGATGGTAGGTATCTGGGCCGAAGAGTATGAGGCGCAAGCGATGCCTGGCATCAAAACAGTCTTCTCTTCCGCTAACCCGCAACTGACAGCGGCAGAAATTTTTATGAATGTCATCTTCTTGGCGGCGCAGAAGGAAGATTATTCCTTCTTAAGCGAGCTATGTCACCCGGATGTGGATAACGACGGCGACACGCAGGCTATTTGCGATATAGCCACAGCCACGCCCTCTTCGCAAGCTGAATTTGCCAACTATTTCA
>DUEH01000291.1 GCA_011192195.1 Chloroflexota bacterium
CTGGGGCGCAGCGCCATCGAATTAACCGCCACGCGCTGCTCCGGGTAGCCCACCACATCGGAAATAATGGGGCCGTGATGAGTGATGATGACCTCTTCGCGGTGCGCTTCTGAGCGGCCTTTAACCTGAATGACTTCTGTCACCACTTCGGCAGCGCGCCATTCATCTTTGAAGAGATAGCGATGCGGGTTTTCCGGGTTCAGTTTCTCGATGAATAAATCTTCAGCATCGGTGAAGGCCAGCGTCATTCCCCAGGCAATGCGGGCGTTATGACCTACCAACGCTAGCGGTAAGCCGGGCGTCACCACGCCAACCACGTTAAAATCGCCGCCGGTGAGGTGGTTGAAATACCACAGGCTGGGCAGACTCAGGGGCAAGTGCATATCGTTGCAAAGGTAAGCCGAGCCGGTATCGCTTTTGCTGCCGGAAACGGCCCAGGCGTTGCTGCCCAGACTGCGTTCCAGAAAAGGGCCGCTCGCTTTGCGCAGCGCGCCGTCGGGGTCCAGGCGGTTGAACTCGATGCCGGCGGGCAGGGTGAGGGGGCTTTGGTGGGGGTAGTGAATTTCCAACTCTGCGGCGCGCTCTTCACCAACGGCGCTGGCAATTTGAGCGCGAATGATCTCGCCGTACCAGGCGTGCGATAGTTTCCAGGCCATAACGCGGGCAAAAGCAACGCTGTCTTCCGGTTGCCAGACCTCCGGCTTGTGTTTAAGCAGAGTGAACTCGATGGGCAAGCGGGTGTCGGGGTGTTCAATGAAGGCGTTGACGCCGGCGGCGTAAGCCAAAATGATGTCGCGCAGTTCCGCCGATGCGTTGCCCCAGTCGGTCTTGCCCAGACGATAAAAGCCGAAAGTGCGCGCAGCGCGATCCATATCCAGCGCAATGTCGCCAAAAAGTTCGCCAAGGCGCCCCGCTGCCGTGCGGCGATTCAACTCCATCTGCCACAGACGGTCTTGCGCGTGAACAAATCCCTGCGCAAAAAAGAGGTCCCCCGGCGTTTGGGCGTAAATATGGGGGATGCCCCAGCGGTCGCGGATAATTTCGATGGGCGCGGCGGGACCGGGCAGGGTAATTACGCCGTCAATCTGCGGCAATCGCTGGCGGCTCATTGGGGTGAGAATACTTGTAGCTGCTTTTCCAAGCAAGGTGTTAAAGAATGACATTTAACGCGCTCCTGTGTGAATGGTGAATGGTGAATGGTAAATGGTAAATGGTAAATGGTAAATGGTGAATGGTAAATGGTAAATGGTAAATGGTAAATGGTTTACCATTATTTTACGCTTACCCGGCGGCTTTGTCATTTTTCACCTACACCTGATGCCTCAGGCAACATTTGACAAGGGGGTACGCTGTAATATAATTTAGCAACGAACACAAACGGGTTCACCAAATGACAACAACTGGTAGTAAGCTACTGAGTATAACCAGAGTTGCTAAAATATTGGGCGCGCATCCCTTAACCCTGCGAAGTTGGGCGGAAAAAGGCTACATTCCGCATTACAAAACGCCCGGCGGACATCGCCGATTTAAGGAAAGGGACTTAGAAGCGTTTTTGTCTGAAATGAATCAGAGCGGCGCAACGCCCACGCCGGAGTCGCTGGCGCATCAGGCCATTCAACGAGAAATAAGCGCCCCCTCTGCGCGCAAAGCGATGATGGCGCAACCGGTGCGTCAAATAGAAATCAGCCGGGAACAGCGAAACCGGATGCGCTCAACCGGACAGCAGATGTTGGAGTTAGCTATCCAGTACACTTCCGGCAACGCGACAGAGCTTGCCCTGGAGCAAGCGCGCGCCATCGGGCTTAGCTACGGTAAATTTAGCCGGCAAAATGAACTGTCGCTTAGTGAAACGGTTGCTGCCTTCAATTTCTTCCGCGATACAATCGTCGAGGCCATTTTTGACCCCGCGGCCAACGCCACTGACCTGGATGTCTCCAACCCGCAGTTGTATCATCGTCTGAACCATTTTTTCAACGACGCGCTTTTAGCCACCATACAAGCCGCAGAAGAAAAGACTAAATAAAACAGGAAATTAACAATGATCCCTAAAACAAATACCAACAGTCAACTCATCACCATCGAACGCCACATTCTGGACAGCGAAAGAAAACTCCCCGAAGCCACCGGCGACCTGACCAATTTGCTCTACGACATTGCTTTGGCCGGTAAAATCATCACCAATCACACCAACAAGGCCGGTCTGGCCGAAATTCTGGGCGACACCGGGCGCACCAACGTGCAGGGCGAAGTGGTTCAACAGCTGGACGAAATAGCCAACCAGATCATCTTTCGCCTCAACGACCACACCGGACGGCTGGCGGTGATGGTTTCTGAAGAAAACCCTGATATTCTCCCCATCCCTGAAAAATACAAGACCGGCAGATACGTCCTGTCCTTTGATCCGCTGGACGGCTCATCGAATATTGATTATAACGTGAGCATTGGCACCATCTTTGCCATTCACAAACGCCTTGATGAAGATGATACCGGCCCCGGCGCAGTAGAAGACTGCCTGCAAAAAGGGCGCGATATTGTTGCCGCCGGTTATATTCTCTACGGCTCCAGCACAATGATGATCTATTCGGCGGGGGCGGGCGTGAACGGCTTTACCCTGGACCCGCAAATTGGCGAATTTCTCCTCTCGCATCCCAACATTCAAATCCCACAAAAGCCCAAATATTTCAGCGCCAATCTGGGCTACAAAAAACAATGGTGTTTGGGCGCGCAAAAATTCTCTGAATGGCTGCAAGGCGAAGAAGGCGGCCCGCAAAACCTCAGCCTGCGCTACATTGGCTCGATGGTGGCCGATTTTCACCGCACCTTGTTGAGCGGCGGCATCTTTTATTACCCCGTTGACACCACTAACCCGGACAAACCGCGCGGCAAACTGCGCCTGATCTATGAACTGAACCCGCTGGCCTTCTTGATGGAACAGGCGGGCGGCGCCGCCTCAGACGGCGAACAACCCGTTTTAGACCTGAAACCCGCCCACCTGCACGAACGCGCTCCCGTTTTTATGGGCAACAAAGAACTGGTGCAGCAAGCGGAAAAATATCTTGCTCAGTACGGATAAACGGTCAAACAAAAAGCGATAAATACTTGACAACGCTTTAACGCCGTGCTACACCTTCTACCCTGTTTATAAACATCTCATTTTTCAAATTAGAAAGGATTCAATTAGCAATGAACGTATTAGTAGCGCAAGAAGCTCCCTGTTTTATCGCCCCGGCAGTTATGCCGGACGGCAGTATCAAAGATGATTTCAACCTGGCAGACTTAAAAGGAAAGTACATTGTCCTCTTCTTCTGGCCGCTGGATTTTACCTTTGTCTGCCCCACCGAAATCATTGCCCACGACCATAGAATGCCCCAATTTACCGAACGCGGCGTTGAGGTAGTGGGCATTTCCATTGATTCCCGGTACACGCACTTTGCCTGGCGCAACACGCCCGTAGACCAGGGCGGCATTGGGCCGGTACAATTTCCCATTGTAGCCGACGTAAAACACGAAATCACTCAGGCTTACGGCATCGAACACCCGGAGGGCGTAGCGATGCGCGCTTCCTTCCTTATTGACCCGGACGGCATTGTGCAGCATCAAACCGTAAACAACCTGCCGCTGGGTCGCAACGTTGACGAAATGCTGCGCATGATTGACGCCCTGCAATACTACAATAAACACGGAGAAGTTTGTCCCGCCGGCTGGCAAAAAGGCGAAAGCGGGATGAAAGAGACGGCAGACGGGGTGGCAAATTACCTTTCGACTCACGCTGAAGAACTGTAGCTTAACCTAACCCGGATAAACCGGAATGGCGAATTTACGAATAGCGAATCTGGTCTATTATTCGCCATTCGCCATTCGTAAATTCGCCATTCCTACCCTTTGGAGAACAAAATGACACAACTCAATTCCCTCAACCAATTGGCCGCGCTGGGCCAATCAATTTGGTACGATAATATTCAGCGCAGCCTGCTGCTCAACGGCGAACTGGCAAAAATGATCGCCGAAGACAGCATCACCGGCTTAACCTCAAATCCCAGCATCTTTGATAACGCCATTGCCCACAGCAGCGATTACGACACTGCGCTCACAGAACTGCTGCGCGAAAATCCCCAGGCCGATGCCGAAAGCCTCTACGAAAGTCTGGCTATCCGCGACATTCAAATGGCCGCCGACCTGATGCGCCCCATCTATGACCGCACTAACGGCGCCGACGGCTACGTGAGCCTGGAAGTTTCGCCTACGCTGGCCGACAATACAGCGGAATCCATCAACGCCGGACGCCGCCTTTTCAAAACCGTCAACCGCCCCAACCTGATGATCAAAATCCCCGCCACCGCCGAAGGCATTCCTGCCATCGCCGCGCTGATCAGCGAAGGCATCAACGTCAACGCCACGCTGATGTTCTCATTGCAAGACTACGACAACGTGGCTTTTGCCTATCTGGATGGTCTGGAAAAACTGGCGGCCAACGGCGGCGATTTGAGCAAAGTAGCGTCGGTTGCTTCTTTCTTTGTCAGCCGGGTAGACACTATTTTTGACAAGGCGCTGGAAGCTATCGGCAGCGAAGAAGCCTTGGCCCTGCGCGGCAAAATGGGCGTTGCCAATGCCAAAGCCGCCTACCGGCGCTTTGAAAAAGTCTTTGGCAATGAGCGTTTCAAAGCGCTAAAAGCCAAAGGCGCCAGCGTGCAGCGCCCCCTGTGGGCCAGCACCAGCGCCAAAAATCCCGCCTACCGCGATGTCCTCTACGTGGAAGAATTGATTGGCCCCCACACGGTCAACACTATGCCGCCCAAAACCATCCTGGCCTTCAAAGATCACGGCGTGGCCGAAGCGCGTCTCATCCAAAATGTTGAACAAGCGCTGGCTGAAATGAAGCAAGTTGAAGCGCTGGGCATCAGTTATACAGAGCTAACCAATACCCTGCAAACAGAAGGCGTTGAAGCCTTTGCCAAAGCCTTTGAAGCGCTGTTGGCCAATTTAGACGCCAAGCGGGTGAAAGTGAGCGGGTGAGAAAGTGGGCAGGTGAGCGGGTGGGCAGGTGAGCAGGTGGGGGCAGGTGGGCAGGTGGGAAAGTAAGCGTTTTCTCACCCGCTCACCCGCTCACCCGCTCACCCGCTCACCCGCTCACCCGCTCACCCGCTCACCCGCTCACCCGCTCA
>DUEH01000292.1 GCA_011192195.1 Chloroflexota bacterium
AGACCATGTGGCTGGCAATGCGCTGTAATTCAGTGAGGATGACGCGGGCGTACCGGGCGTGCTGGGGAACGTCAACGCCCATCAGTTTTTCAACGGTCATCACGTAGCCCAGGTTATTGCTCATTGGAGCCAGATAATCCATCCGGTCACAGTAGGGGATGAATTTTTCATAGCGCTTATTTTCGCCGATTTTTTCAAAACCGGAGTGGAGGAAGCCCAGTTCCGGTTTTACGCTGACCATCCGCTCGCCATCTACTTCAACGGCCAAACGCAGTACGCCGTGCGTGGCGGGATGCTGCGGCCCCATATTGATGAGCATATTTTTTTCAAAGTCAACCGGCCCTTCTACTTCGCTGTGAAGGGTGGGCGGGGTCAGGATTTGTTTGCCCATATCTTCAAAGCGCGGGTCGTCTTTGTGGTGCGTAAAGTTGACCGCTTCGCCGCCCAAAGGTGTGTCTTTGCGCAGGGGATGCCCTTCCCAATATTGCGGCATCATAATACGATGCAGCCAGGGGTGCTTGCTGAACTCAATGCCCATCAGGTCGTAAGTTTCGCGTTCTAACCAGTTTGCAGTGGGCCATACGCTTGTTACAGAACTGACTTTCGGCAACGCGCCATTAGCTTCCGGCGGATCTGCCAGAGGGACGTTCAGGCGGATGTTTTTATTTTTGGGGATGGAGAAAAGTTCGTACTGCACGGCAAAGCGAGGTGATTCTGATTTTTCCAGGTCTTTGCGGTCAACGCCGTACACGTCCATCAACAGGTTGTATTGCAAATCGGGGTCGTCCCGCAGGAATTGGGCAATTGCCAGCAAGCGATCAGCAGCGACGGTGATGGTGGTTTCGTCGCGAAAAGTTTGGCTGCTCTGAACGGCGTCCGGGAAGTTGCTTTTGAGTTTATCAAACGTCGGGTTCATGGTTTCAGGTTTCTTGTTTCAGGTTTCTTGTTTCAGGTTTCTGGTTTCGGGTTTCTTGTTTCTGGTCTCTTGTTTCTGGTCTCTTGTTTCGTGTTTCAAGTTGCTTAAACCTGAAACCAGAAACCTAAGAACCCGAAACCCTTTCGCCAATGCCAAATTTCTGTACTTTTTCTTGCAGGCGGGTGATGGCGTAAAAAAGGGCTTCCGGGCGCGGAGGGCATCCGGGGACGTAAACGTCAACGGGGATAAGTTTGTCCACGCCTTGAATAATGGCGTAGTTATTGAAGGGGCCGCCCACAGAAGCGCAGTCGCCCATAGCGATGACCCAGTTGGGTTCCAGCATTTGCGCGTGCAGGCGCTGAATGACCGGAGCCATTTTGTTGCTCACACGCCCGGATACAATGAGCAGGTCAGCCTGACGGGGGCTGGCGCGAAAGACCTCGGACCCAAAGCGAGAGATGTCAAAGCGGGACATACCGGCGGTAATTTGCTCGATGGCGCAGCAGGCCAAACCAAAGAGCAAGGGGTGCAGTGAGTATTTTCGTCCCCAGCCAACCAATTCCGAAAGGTTGGCCATCACCATTCCCATTTCGCCGGTTTTACCGTCTGTGGGCAGGGCGGGGGTGATGTTAATTTCCTGAGTGCCGTTTAATCCCATTCCAGCGCTCCTTTTTTCCACACGTAGATAAAGCCAATGAATAAGATGATCATAAAGACGCCCATCTCGATCAGGCCAAACAACTTCAGTTGTTTGAAGATGACCGCCCAGGGGTAGAGAAAAACCACTTCTATGTCGAACATCAAAAAGAGCATAGCCACCATATAATAATGCACCGGCACGCGCAGGCGAGCATCGCCAAAGGGGAGTTTGCCAGACTCATAAGTGTCTCTTTTTATGGGGGTGGGGTTTCTGGGGCCAAGGTAGAAGGGAACTACCAATGCAATTACCGCAAAAGCGGCGGCAACCAAAATTAGAATAAAGATGGGTAGAAATTCAGCGGGCATTGTCTCTGATATTCCTTGTTATTATGATTGGCAAGTGAGCAATAGATATTACTTTTCAGACCATTAGCGCTCCTTGCGCCAATAGCTGTTCATTCTATCACAAGCGGGAGGGGGTGTCAAAATAATCCAGATTGCGCAAAAGGGCAGGGCTGTTCTGCGGTTATGTCATTGCGAGGCGCATTTTGCCGAAGCAATCCCCACATTGCAGGCCAGCGATTGCTTCGTTCCTCGCAATGACGCGCACAGAATCTTTAGAACTGAACAGCCCTGCAAAAGGGGTAGTATTTTTAGACCAATGTGGGTAGTAACAGGCTAATCCCCCATCGCCCGGCGTAATCAATATCTGTCCACACTCTGCCGCCTTGATAGGCAACCGCTTTGGCAATAGCGTGCAGGTCAGCGTCATTTTCTATAGCCTCGATGTCGTTGGGATGGGGCGTTTGATTGTTGATAACAACTTCAAGGTAGGCCGGTTGGTCGTTTTCTTCACGCACAATGGTGGTCAGTTTGATGGTGTCGTCTGTTTTAGCGTGAATGCTGGCCCGCGAGAGGAGGTCGCAGACAATTTTAGTGACTTGCTCAGGAGCAATTTGGACGGCTGGCAGAAGGGATAACATATTGGTTTCCAGTTGGACGCCGGTGTCCTTTAAATCTTGTTGCGCTGTTTCGATGGCTTCTTCAATGGCGGCGCTTACGTCTAGCTGCGGAGATGGTTCTAGCGCGATGGCAGGGGGGAGCGGGGGACTGGGCTGGCTGATAGATTCCAGGAGCTTGGCTTCCATTTTATCTACCGCTTGCCGAATGCGCTTCAAGTAGCGACGCTGGTCAGTAGTGATCAGCCCCACTGATTCGCTGAGTAATAGATCACTGTAGCTGCTGACAGTGGACATTGGTGTACGCAGGCGCTCTGAGATAGCGTTCATTGCTTCATCGCGGGCGCGCCAGCCTTCTGTTTCAGCGGTGACGTCTTTCAAGATAGCTACAATAGCTACGCTGTTTTTGTTTCGCTTGCCGGTGGGAGACAGGGTGACTTTGATGATTTTTTCGCCCAGATAGAGAGTAGCGGAGGAAGCTGGCGGCGGTGTTTTTTGCTTACTACCCAGCGCCAGCGCCAATCGTAATGAACCTATCAGATGCTCCCAGCGCGTATCTGAAGGCGCCAAAGACGGAAGGTCGCTTCCTGGCATATCGCCGGGGCCGCGATCCAGAATGTGTCTGGCTCTTTGATTGGCCTCCAGGATTTTTCCTTTAGCGTCGCACAGGAGTATCCCGTCGCCGGTATTGGCCAGGATTATCTTGATAGTGAGGGCAATTTCAGTATCGGGCGAAGGGAGTTCACCCAGCGGGCCGGTGGCAATTCTGGCCAGCCCCGTTTGCGCTATCCAATCCAACTGTGGAATTAAGTTCTCTACCTCTTCATTCCACAAACCCACTCTATAGGCCAATTCCTCAACGCCTTCCGCTTTTAAGCGCAACTCCTGAGCTAACTGGTTGATCTTTGCTTGCGCGCCGCTCACTTCCTGACGTTGATTGCGCAAGGCCTTGTTGAATTTCTCCAGCGCCTCTTGGTCTGCTTCTCTGGTGGGGGCGCTAGGCGCTACGCCAATTTCTTCCAATACTTGCGCCAATTCATCAGCCCGACTGGAGGCTTCGCCGTAGCGGCGGGCGTTCTCGATGGCAATGGCGGCGTATTCAGCCAAATTTGACAACAGAGATACATCGTAATCAGAGAAAGTTTTGTGGCTGGCGATAGCGTGGTCCACCGAAAGGACGCCCAACACACGCCCCTGCCCTTTGATAGGGACATTCAAAATGGATTTCACCAGATAGCCGGTTTTGACTTTAAAGGTGTCACTTTTTTGACCGCCCCCCATGCGCAAAGGCTTGCCGGTGTTGATGACTTGTTCGGCAAAACTGTCTTTAACGCTCATATTCATCACTTTGGCGGCCTTGTCGCCCAGACCTTTTCCGGCCCGCAAGTAAAGGTCTTTCGATTGCTCATCCACCAACATAATGAAGCCTTCTTCGGCATTGGTCAGGTAAACAGCCGCCTCAACAATTCTGTTGAGTACACTTTGCAGATCAAGTGTAGAGGTGACTGCCCGCGCAATTTCATGCATAATGCTCAATTCGCGGACACGAATCTTGAGCCGGGTAGTTACATCAGTCTTTGTTTGGGAATTTTGTGGTTGAAGCATAAAAGACTCCTTGTTAAAACAAGAGAAGTTACAAATTCAAGAACAACGCATAAATGAACATTTACACCTTCATTACAACCCTATCCATAAGTTTAGCTACTACCTCGTCAAGAGTCAACACGCTCCTTATGAAATTCTAACAGAATTCTATTACAAAATTACCGTTAATCTAACACAAACCGCCTAAAAATAGAATCATAAGAAACCAGTCATGTTGCACGAAAGCCTGAAAGTGAGTAAAATTGCCTTTCGGTTCAGTCTGAGCATATCAGATGTATAATGAAGGAACCGAGTTTATCAGTGTGTTAAAGAGGAGTTTTTGCTATGCCAGTTTATCAATATGCTTGCCGGGATTGTAGATATCAATTTGAAGCAAGACAGAGTTTCCACGATGACCCTTTGAGTATATGCCCAAAATGTGAGGCAAGCAGCATACGGAGGGTTATCAATCCGGTTGGTATTATTTTTAAAGGGTCCGGTTTTTATATTACCGATAACAAGAAGAAAAACGGACGTAACGGTTCCAACGGCACCAATGGTTCCAATGGCATCAACGGTTCCGATAAGAAATCCAAAGTAAATGGCGCCAATACCGACGCCAAAACAAACGACACCCAAACTAGCAACGTAACTAAAAAAGAAGCAAAAACAGAAAAAACCGCTGCGCCCGCGTAAAAAGACGTCCTTGACGTTTAAGGTTTTTGCCTGATAATTAAATTTGCCCGTCTGCTCTCTTCATGCTAAAATCGTTCTTTGTGATTTTGGAGAGCGTTGGCAGGATAAATTATTGAAAGAGTGTGAATTATGGCTAATGCAGTTGACCTGTTAAAATCAGTAGAAAATTTGAAAGAAACCTTGCCTGAATTGGCAATTGGCGATACCGTCAAAGTACATGCGCGTATTGTTGAAGGTAAAAACGAGCGTATTCAGATATTTCAGGGCGTCATTATTTCGATGGAAGGCGCAGGTATCAACGCTACTATGACCGTCCGCCGAATTGCTTCCGGCGGTGTTGGCGTAGAGCGAAAATTCCTTGTTCACTCCCCCCGCATTGACAAAGTGGAAGTAGTTCGTCATGCTCACGTGCGCCGGGCTAAATTGTACTACCTGCGCAATCGCAGCGGCAAAGCCGCCCGCCTGCGGGAACGTCGCGTTTATTAAAAAGATGTTTCAAGTTTCGGGTTAAAATCCCAAAACCCGAAACTTGAAACCTGAAACTTGAAACTTGAAACCAACCGTTGAAAAAGAACAAGCCCTGTACCAGCAGGGCTTTTCCTTTATAGCCGGAATTGACGAGGCCGGTAGAGGAGCGTGGGCGGGGCCGGTAGTAGCGGCAGCGCTTATCTTGCCGCTGGATGATCTTGCTTTGACGCGCCGGCTGGTCGGCGTTCAGGATTCTAAAAAAATATCGCCAAAAAAACGGGAGGATCTATTTGGCGTCATTCATACTGTCGCGCTTGCTGTGAGTGTGGGGGTTGCTTCACACACCTACATTGACCGGCAAGGAATCATCGCCGCCACGCGCCGCGCTATGACGCAAGCCGTCCGACGATTGGCAATACCCCCCCATTATCTGCTGATTGATCACCTTCCCCTGCCCCATCTGTCTATCCCTCAACACGCTTTCCCCAAAGCCGACGCTACTTCCCTGAGCGTGGCCGCCGCTTCGATCATCGCCAAAGTTACCCGCGACCGGCTGATGCTGCAACTGGATACGGTCTATCCGGGCTACGGCTTCGCCCGGCACAAGGGCTACGGAACCCAAGCGCACCAAGAGGCGTTAGCGCGCTTGGAGCCGTGTAAAATTCATCGCTACAGCTTCAAACCGATAAATAAATTTACGATTTCAGATTGACGATTTACGATTGCAACTACACGCCAAAATCAAATCGTAAATCGTAAATCGTAAATGGATTGGTTTCCAGGCAACAGCGACAATTTTCTGACAATATAAAAGCTCTAGGCGCCTTTCACCTGCGCTTCAAACGCTTCCAGCGCCTGTTTCATCTCCTCTTGCCTGACGGCGGTGGTTACATCGCCGCGCGTGCGTTCCAGTATACTACGAGCGATGTCGGTGTTACGGCGCAGACCTCTGGTGATGGCAGAGGGAAAATCTACGGTGAGCAGGCCGGTGTAAATTTCATCCATCATATCCAGCATCTTCTCGCTGGTTGCTACCTCTCCCCGGCGCAGCGCGTCTAAAGCGTAGCGGCGTAGTTCCCCAACAGTTTCGGCCAGACCGTTAATATAGGCCGCATTTTCAACATCCAGTGCCTGCGGTGCGGGAAGCGCTTCACCCAGAATCAAAGCGCGCGTCAAATGCGCCTCGCTGTATTCCTTTAAAGCGTCTTGCGTATATCCGGCAAAGTAAATGTCGGGGAGCTGCCGGGCCTCGGACACCATTTCGGCGGCGATGGACTGGGCGCTTCGCAGCAACTTCGTCGCCTCTTCGTCATCGTCCCGGTGTGTAGCTCTGATGGAGTTGGCGCAATAGCGAATCAACTCACGTGAGCGTTTCAGCGTTCGATCACGAATTTCGGTCTTGGCGGTAAAATCCTGGTTGATACGGTTGATAATTTCGTGTACGTTGTTCAAGGTTATCTCTCCTTGTATAAGATAGAATAGTAGTACTTGCAAACAGCAGGTTTCTACAGGCACAATGGTAGTGGTTTGACAAGGCGTCAAACTGCAAAGACTATGTCTCCCTGCCGAGCTTGCTCCCGACCAGAGGCAAGCTACGTCTTAATAAGATTGTCTGGAGAAGAAACCGCTTCGCGTCCCGACCCCGCTGGCGGTAACGTCTGACTCGCACAATGCCCCTGTCTCCGCCCTGCTGCGACGTAGCAGATCGCAAGAGGCTCCGGGCGGGGAAGGTGAGGGCTAATTAGCCGCAAGGCTGCCGCGCCAGCGAAGACCGGTTGTCCCGATTGTCTTGCTCATTTTTCATCTCACAACCCACAGGAGGTTATGATGGACAAACGTTTGCAAGTGGGCATTGATTTCAGCCACAAGAAGGTTGATGTCTGCCTGATGTTCCCTCAAGGAGAACTCCTTGAGCCGCACCTCTCCTCGTATTGCAAGCCCTTGAGCAGCAGATTAACGCCAAATTGCAACTGCTCGCCGGTATCTACGGCATCAGAACTATAAAAGTCTTGCCCAATGGTTCCTTCCAGCAATGTCATAAAGGTCATCGCCGCTTTTTCTGTATCCATTGGGGGAAGTTCTCCTTTTTCAACGCCCTGTTTGAAAATTTCTTTGATAAAATCGACAGAAACGCGAAGATGCTCGCTCACAATCTGCCGCACATCCGCCCGACGAAGGCTTAAGGCGTAAAATTCATATACAATGGGCAGTAAAAGCGCCGTTTCGTCTTCGGC
>DUEH01000293.1 GCA_011192195.1 Chloroflexota bacterium
CGACCCACAACCGGCTATGGCTTCACGAAAACAGCACACTCGAAAAACAAAGCCTTCTTTCCAGTCCGAAACCCTCAACTTCGCCGCTACCTTCCTTTTATGACCATAGTTTTGTCAGTCAATCAGGCATATCTACTCTAGAAACAGTAAGAAGCGTCGCTTGGCTTTTATTCCAGCCGATGCAGCACGTACTTCTCCATAAACAAATGGATCCGATTGCGAGAAAGATAGCCAAGGGCAACAATGCCCAGGACAACAACAAACATAAGCGCAATGATCCATCCCGGCGCCGCCACCGAGTTTTCTCCCGCCCAGGTAATGAGAAAGGTGAATGGCCCTCTGCTGATGAGGATAGCCAAAAACAGGGTGCGCAACCGCACCCGGCTCAATCCGGCGATGTAATAGGGAAAATCGCCCAGAGGAATGATGAGGATGATGACCCAGGCCCACAGGCTGTCTACGCGCGCCAGACCTTCGTACCGATCCAGCGTTTGTGGGTCAACGTGGTTCTCGATGAAGGGGCGCCCCAATTTTCTGGCCAACCACGCAGCAATAAGGCCGCCCGCCACCATGCCCGCAATAGCGTAAATTCCTCCCAGGAATGCGCCAAAGAGCGCTCCGCTCAAAAGCTGCACCGGATAGCCGGGGATAGGCGCGCCCACAATTTGCACCACGCTCAAGGCCAGCAGCCCCGCCGGGGCCAGCGCGCCCATTTCGGCCACTTCGGCGCGCAACTGATCCACATCCTGCGCCGTCATCAGCGCGGCAATGGGCTGCCACAGCGCGGCGGCAGTTCCCACCAAAACCAAAATCACCAGCCAGGGAAGCCATTTTGAAAATGTTGTCTGCGCGTTCTGCTCTTGCATAGTTGTCTACTCATAAAATAATTACTCGCCTCTTTGATGAACGGTCACTTTTCTTCTGCTATTAGCGCGGCAGCAATACCCAAGCCCATACACACCCAGTAGAGCGCCACTAAATGGGTGAAGGTGATATTGAAGAAGAAATGGTCGAAGAGACCGCCGACCAAAGCGCCAAAAACGGCCAGGGGATAGCCCAACAGCGCCGCTTCCAGAGGATGGCCCGGCGGTAGTTTTTTCCAGGCGCGGTAGACAACGGTGAAGAAGACCGAAGCCGTCAACAGGTACAAAGCCATTCCCACCAATCCCATCTGCTCGGCAATGAGCAAGTACAGGTTGGAAACGCCAACGTAAATGTCAATATCAGGCGCGCCGGAAAACCCAACCCCCATCAAAGGATAACGAGAGATAAGGGTCAACGCGTCTTTATATTCGCCAAAACGCATTTGCGTAGCCAGATCTGCGCCCTGAAGACCTTCCAGAAGCCGGACGACGTACACCTGCGCCTGCGGCAAAATCAGCATCAAAACCGCGGCAATTGCCATATAAATCAACAATTTTCGGTATCGCAACAAGGCCATCACGCTCAAGGCCGCTACAACCCCTAACAAAGAGCCACGCGAATAGGTGAGGTACAGCAGCAGGCCCATTGCCCCTACAATCACAAGCAGGTAGCGGCGCGGCATAATGGGCTGCCGGGCAAACAGGTAGGCCACGCCCACAACGGTCAAAATAATGAGCAGCCCGCCCAGCGCGTTGGGGTCAATAGAAGTGGCAATGGCGCGCATTGGGTTCTCAGGGTTGTCTTCTATATAACGCAGGATGCCTTCGGTGGGGTAACCAAAGATGCGCAATTTTGAGAGGATTGTCACCGTCCATAGTTCGGGGATGAAATAGAAAATGATGCCCAGAAGAGACATCGCGCCGCCGGCCAATAGAAAAACCAGCGAAATTTGATTCAATTGCTTGATGGTCTGCATCTGATTGACAATGACAAAGAAGAGGAGTACGGCCAACAGGACTTCGGCAAAATTTCGCAAGACGTAGGGCGTCAAGGAAGCGTGAGCCAGACCGAAGATAAACGTCACCACAGCCCAGGCCAAAAAAATAAAAATGGGAATTCCTAATGGTGAGGCAATAAAGGTGGTGTCTTTCCCGCTAACAATGCGCAAAAACCAAACGCCAAACAGCGCCAGCAAAATGATGTCCAAAAAGGTAGGGGTAAAGCCTATCTTGAAGGGAAGGGCGGCATAAGGCAGCAGAATGATCAAGGATACCAGAGCCACAAGTCCCCACTGCACGCTGCGAAGCATCAAATATCCGGCAACCGCCACGCCAATCAAGCCGATGGCAATGACCGGGCCCAAGCCGCCAAACAGCGCGCCCACCAGCAATCCGGCGCCAAGGCTAACAATGAGTACGCCCAGCAGGGCTAGTTTGGGATTGTCTGAAGCAACAAGCGTTCCAAGTTTGTCTAAAAGCATAGGGTTTCGGGTTTTGGGTTTTGGATTTCAAGTTTTTGGAACCTTGGTTCGGGATAAGGCTTATAGTCCACAGATGGACGCAGATACCTGCGGCAGATAAAAGCAAAAAATAAAAAATCTGCACCCAAAAAGAGGGGCATACTATGTCCATCTGTACCCAAAAAGAGGGGCATACTATGTTAATCTGTGGACTGTTTTTGCCTTGATTCGACGCATTTTTTCTTATCCTGAACTCAGGTTTTTGGAATATCGAGCATCCAAATAATACCACAATTTCTTTGTGAAATCCAGCATTGTTTCAGTGTTATCAGTGTCTTTGCGATCTGGATTCGCCCTCAAATCATAAAGCGCAACCGCGCCATATAATCGCCTACTTCTTTGAGCTTGGCGGCGCTGCTCTCGTCGCCGCGACGCTTGAACTCGGTAGTCAACAGATCTAATTCAGAAAAAAAAACGCCATCGCACCACATAATGTTTTCCGAAATGATTTTCTGCAATTCATCGCCATCTTTGGCTTCGGTAAGTTGTTTGAGCAGGGCATGCGCCGCTTGAAGGGTCATCGCCGGGGTTGAGGACATTAGAGTCTCCTGCGTGTAGCTGTCAGCTTTCAGCGGTCAGCTAAAAGCTAACCGCTGAATAGTTGATGAAATGAATCGTCCTTAGTATAATTGATATGCTATGCTAAAACAACTCTTGAAACAGAAACCGGGCCAAAGCATCGCCTTTTTGCCGGAGGCGGATATTGACGTGCTGGCGGAAACTATCGCCGCTTTTGCCAATAGCGAAGGCGGTACGGTAGTGATAGGCGTTAACCTGATGGGGCGCCCCACCGACGCCGTCCTGAGCGACGAAGTGGAAGCGGCGCTGGGGCAAGCCGTTATTCGTTGCCGCCCGCCGGTGGCGGTGGATTGGCAGCAGCACGACTTGTCCGGCGGCTGCGTGGTGACGCTGCGCGTGCCGCGTTCGCCGGAACTGCACGCCCTGCTGGATGGTCGGGTGCTGATAAGGCAGCGTATGGAAAATCGGCCAATGGGCGGCGAAGCCATCAGGCATTTAGCCGCCGCCAAAAGCGTCGGTGATTTTGAGACCGGCGCCGTTGCCGGAAGCAGTCTGCTGGACTTTGATCGTCGCGTGCTGGATGAGTACCTTAAGCATCGTTCAGAGCGAGGCCGCAAAGCGCTGAATGATTCGCTGGAGCGGCATTTGATCGAAATTGGCGCGATGACCGAAGACGGCGAAGCAACGGCGGCGGGATTGCTCATCTTTGGCAAACGTCCGCAGATTTATTTACCCCAAAGCGGCGCGCTGTTTGTGAAATTTCACGGCAAAGAACCGCGCGGACGCGACGGGCAGGCCGGTTACGGGCGGCGCGTGGAGATTGAAGGATCGCTGCCGCGGGTGATGGAACGCGCCTGGAATTTGGTGTGGGAGGAGATGCGGGTAGAAGCGGTTGTCACTGGCTTAAAGCGCGAAGAAGTGCCGGAATACCCGCGTTTTGCCGTGCGCGAGGCGCTGGTCAACGCCTTTTGTCACCGCGACTACCGCCTGAAGGGGCGACGGGTAGAAATTCGGATGTACGAAGATCGTCTGGAGGTCATCAGCCCCGGCGGGCTGCCCGGCTATATGACGCTGGACAATTTGGTAGAGGAACATTTTTCGCGCAATCCGCGTTTGGTAAGCAGTCTCTTTGAGTGGGGCTACATCGAGGAATTGGGGCTGGGCATTGACCGGATGATCGAGGAGATGCTGCAATTTGGGCATCCGCCGCCAGAGTTCAAAGCCACGCCCTATTCTTTCACCGTGAAACTCTTTAACGCCATTGATCGCGCGCCGGTGATGCGCTGGGAAGCCAATATGAACGAACGTCAAATCAGGGCGATGACCTTGATAGAGCAAAATGGCCGCATCACCAACCGGGACTATCAGAGCCTTTGCCCCAGCGTCAGCGCAGAAACCCTTCGCCTGGATTTGGTTGATCTGGTGGATAAGGGATTGTTGCTCAAAATCGGTGACAAGCGGGGGACGTACTATATTTTAAAGTGAACTATCCCAAAGATTACCCAAATTATCCCAAATTGAAGTTGGGAAAGTGAGCGGGTGAGCGGGTGAGCGGGTGAGCAGGTGAGCAGGTGAGCAGGTGAGCAACTCACTTTCCCACCTGCTCACCCGCTCACCTGCTCACTTTCCCACCTGCTCAAAATACTCCACATAATACCGCTCAAAGCGTTTCATTGCTTCTTTGGTGACGGGACCCACCTGCCCGTTACCTACCTTTTGCCCGTTTAGCGTAGTAATTGGCATCACGTGCATACTGGTGCTGGTGAGAAAGATCTCCGCCAGCGGCGCGTTGAGGGGGATGCTGCGCTCCTGAACCGGGGTGGGGGATTCTTCCATCACTTCTAACACAATATCGCGGGTAATGCCGGACAGCACTTTGCCGGCGGGCGGCGTTAGCAGGGTATTGCCGCCCGCTGCCACCACAAAGACGTTGCTGCGCGCGCCTTCGTGAAATTCATTATTGTGTACCAGCACGCCCTCCAGCGCGCCCTGCCGATGCGCTTCCACGCGCGCCAGATGGTTGATGAGGGTGTTGAAGGATTTACACTGTGGAATTGCGCGCTCGCCGGGGTAGGTGATGGCGCTGGCGCCCTGCGCGTAGAGCGCTTTGGCGTAGGTTCTGATGGACTTGGGTAGAAAAGCGACAATGGTATCCTGCTTCAAGGCGCTGTCGCCCAGCGCCAGAATTTGGATACTGTAAGAATCCGGCGGGAGCGCCTGAATTAACGCGACTCCCCAGCGGCGCAGCTTTTCTTGCGCGGGCAGTGGAATACCAATTAAATCAGCAGAAGCTTGCAGGCGCCCGATGTGATCGTCCAGGCGAAAAGGGCGTCCCCGATCAACCTGAATAGACTCATAAACGCCGAAACTGGTGGTAAAAACAGGATGCGCCAGCGATACCTGCGCATCGTTGAAGGGGATGAGGTTTCCGTTTACAGAAGCGTACATAGCGAATGGGCGAATGGGCGAATGGCGAATCTGCGAATGAATTTGGTAAAGAAATACCCATTCGCAAATTCACCAATTCGCCCATTCGCTATTTGTTTAAGTTATAAAAGGCGTTGATGCCCGGATAGTAGGCTGTTTCACCCAATTCTTCCTCGATGCGGATGAGTTGGTTGTACTTGGCTACGCGGTCAGAGCGAGTGGGCGCGCCGGTTTTGATCTGCCCGGCGTTCAACGCTACGGCCAGGTCAGCGATAGTGGTGTCTTCTGTTTCGCCGGAACGATGAGAGATGACGGCTGTCCAGCCGGCGCGTTTAGCCATTTCTATGGCGGCGATGGTTTCGCTGACGCTGCCAATCTGGTTCAGTTTGATCAGGATGCTGTTGCCAACGCCCATCTCGATGCCTTTGCGCAGGCGTTCCACGTTTGTTACCAGCAAATCATCGCCCACAATTTGCACTTTGTCGCCAATGGCCTGATTGAGCATCACCCAGCCCTCCCAATCGTCTTCCGCCAGACCGTCTTCCAGAGAAATAATGGGGTACCGCGCCACCCAATTTTCCCACATTTTGACCATTTCTTCGGAGCTGAGGATTTTCTTTTGGATGCGCAGATTGTATTTTCCGTCCTCGTACAGCTCAGACACGGCGGGATCCAGGGCAATGAGTATCTCTTCACCGGCTTGATAGCCAGCGGCCTGAACGGCTTCCAAAATGGATTCTACGGCCTCTTCGTCATTCTTCAGCGCGGGGGCAAAGCCGCCTTCGTCGCCGACGTTGGTGCTGCAGCCTTTCTTTTTCAGCACTTTCTTCAGATTGTGATAGATCTCAGCGCCCCAGCGAAGCCCTTCGCGGAAATTCTCTGCGCCAACAGGCATCACCATAAATTCCTGAAAATCGGTTGACTGCCAGCCGGTGTGCGCGCCGCCGTTGAGAATATTCATCATTGGCACGGGCAGGGTGCGCGCGCTGACGCCGCCCAGATAGCGATACAGCGGTTGGCCGGTTGACATAGCGGCGGCTTTGGCTACGGCCAGACTAACGCCCAAAATAGCGTTGGCGCCCAGTTTGGCTTTATTGGGTGTGTCGTCAATTTCCAGCATCAGGGCGTCAATTTCTTCCTGCTCGGTGGCAAACATTCCTTCCACTTCATCGGCTATGACTGTGTTGATGTTGACAACGGCTTTGTGAACGCCTTTGCCGCCAAACCGGGTTTCGTCGCCATCGCGCAGCTCAAGGGCTTCGTGTACGCCGGTGGATGCGCCGGAGGGAACCGCCGCCCGCCCCATCGAACCGTCTTCCAGATAAACTTCCACCTCTACGGTGGGATTTCCGCGTGAGTCCAGAATTTCACGTCC
>DUEH01000294.1 GCA_011192195.1 Chloroflexota bacterium
GACAACTTTCTATCAGACTTTGTTTGATGAGGGCGAATTGCTTCAAAAGATTGAACCTTCAAGCGCGCGAGGCGGGCGAACTATTCAAATCTATAAGCTGGATAAACCATAAGCGATGAAGTTTCTACGTGCGTTGGGTAAGAATAAAAAGCCATATTCGATAGCCGGATTGCTTTTGCTTGGCTTCATAAGCTTTGTTGTAATGATATTAGGATGGCTCAACCGCGGCGACTGGATTTACCCGGAGCAACTAAACGCCTCATTGACGTTTGAACTTCCTTCGACTGAAGAGGCGCTACCTGGACAGACATTTGTTGCCCCTCAGTCTGGACTACAGGGCCTTGGGCTAAGAATTTATCTTTCCAATGGACCAAGCGACCAACAATTGCAACTGCGCCTTTTTGAAGATACGGAAGCGTTAAAACCTTTGCGTGAAGCAACTGCTTCAACGCAGGGATCGAAGGATGGGGAATTTGTTTATTTCAAATTTGATCCAATCCCCGCTTCCCGACACCAGTACTACTATTTTACCCTTCAATCGTTTGATGCGGCTTCTGAACAAGCAATCGCTTTCTATGGCGGCCCCTTGGAAAGCTATGTCAACGGTTCAGCCTACGAAAATGGCGACCCTCTGGATGCGCAGATGGCATTTCACCTGAATTTCCATCGTCCTTCGATGCTGCGTGATTTTGTTCAACGGATAGTATCCGGTATTCCGATTGCTTTCGCCGCACTATTGTTGCTCATTATTCCTGGCGTAACCCTGTTCGTGTGGTTACAGCCGCAAATTAAACTCGATTCCATCGAGTGGATAGCGCTCATTATTGGAGTGAGTTTGGCATTTTATCCAATTGTCCTCTATCTATTGCGTTACACGCCGATTGTGTTATCCGGTTTTATCATTTGGATATTTTTTACTGCTTTGAGCGTAGTATTTATTATTGGTTTGTGGCGGCAATTCAAAGCGAAGGGGGGTACTTTGGAGGCGGTTGTTGCTAAACCAACAATATCTCCCACTTTTATTGCCTTCTGGCTGATTTTTGGATTATCGCTGGCAGTTCGTTTGCAAGTAGTCAGTGGCATAGAAATCCCTTTCTGGGCAGATTCTTACCACCACACAATGATAAGCCAGCTGATTGTAGACAACGGGCGTGTTCCAGACAATTGGGAACCTTACGCGCCGATGCAAAGTATGAATTATCATTTTGGATTTCATACAATGGTTGCCGTTTTTCATTGGTTGACCGGACTGACAGTTCCCAAAAGCGTATTGTTTTTTGCTCAAATTCTCAATGCATTAGCGGTGTTAATGGCGTATTTATTAGGACGACGCTTTGGCGGAAACGCTTGGGTGGGCGTTTTTGCGGCGTTAATTACAGGGTTGATATCCAGGTATCCAATGTATTATGTTAATTGGGGGCGGTATACACAATTAGCCGGACAAATTTTGTTGCCTGTTTTGGTTGTTCTAACCTGGACGCTCTTGCAAAACAAGACTCGAAGCTGGCGACTGGCAGGGTTGAATGTTTTGTTGCTTGCCGGTTTAACGCTGACCCACTATCGCATTGTGATGTTTTATCCGGCCTTTGTCTTGCCATTGGCGCTCTTGCGGTGGTATCAAGCGGGTTGGCGACGAAGCGTCATCATCGAGGATGTTATTCGTCTGGCGGGCGTAGGTTTTGGCGCGTTTCTGCTTGTTCTTCCCAGAGCCATAGAACTGGTTGGCAGTAGATTGTGGAGTGTTCAAACCCATGTTGCCAG
Source organism: Chloroflexota bacterium (assembly GCA_011192195.1). Lineage (GTDB taxonomy): Bacteria > Chloroflexota > Anaerolineae > 4572-78 > 4572-78 > DUEH01. The sequence goes on from DUEH01000294.1 coordinate 1,762, forward strand.
ACAGGGAATGAACAGCGAATATATCCGTCAGGTACACAATGTCTTGCCCAATATATTCGACTTCATTCCGCCGGTTATTGTTATTTTGGGATGGATTGGATTGGCTACGGCTGCCTGGCAGCGCAGGATGGGCATTGTTGCGGTGGGATTGTGGTGGTCAGTGTTGTTCTTCGCGGCAAATCCTCATTTCCTGAAGGTGCCCGGCTCCGGCGTTATTACCAATTTTGCTGTTTATATTGGCGCTTATCTGATTTTTTCTATTCTGGCAGGCTTTGTGCTGGGGCAGGCGGCTCAAACGCTTACCGGCGACAGGCCCGCGCTTGCCTGGTTATTGTTGCCAATTATTATTGCTTTTGTTTTATCGGGAGCCAGGCAGCAATTGAGTGTACTGGACATATCCGGCCTGCTGGTAACCCAACCTGATCTGCAGGCGGTAGCTTGGATCAAGAAATACACGCCTGAAGATACCAGATTTTTGGTAAACAGTCGCTTGGCTTATGGTGGTCGGACGGTTGTTGGCACGGATGGCGGATGGTGGTTGCCCTTCTTGACAGGCAGGCAGAATACAGCGCCCCCCATGCTTTACACTATGGAAACCCCGCCGTACCCAAACTATACGGTTGATGTTTATGAAACGTATCGCGCTATGCGTGAGCCTGATTTGTCTGATGAAGAATTTGCCCGCCGTATGCAGGCCAATGACTTGAACCACATCTACATTGGCCAGCAGCGAGGCAGCGTTTGGCGGGGAGATGAGACGCCCTTAGACCCGGTCTGGTTTACTGCCTCGCCTCTATTTGATCTGGTTTATGCAGCAGACGGAGTGAGAATCTTTCAACTCAATTCAACTTTGCTTGAATGAGAGTGATGGAGTGATTGCGATTTGGCGTTAAAACAGGTATAATCTCCTGACCATCTTCTAATTGACCATTCAGGGGAGGAGATAAAAAAATGACAACGACTTTAACAAAAGCTGAAGCAAAAAAAATTGAAGATTATATCTGGGAGAAATTACCTTTATTGTTGCGCGAAAATCCTAAAGTCGCCGTCACAATCGAGGGAATGTTAGCCAAACAATTTCCTCGTCGAGATGAATTAACGCAGCTGTTAGACAAAATGGACCGTCGTATTGATTTGGCAGAGCGTCGTTTTGAGCTGCAAACCGAGGAAATGGATCGTCGCTTTGAGAAACAAACAGAGGAGATGAATCGCCGTTTTGAGCAACAAACCGAGGAGATGAATCGTCGTTTTGAGCAACAAACCGAGGAGATGGATCGTCGTTTTGAGCAACAAACCGAGGAGATGAATCGTCGTTTTGAGCAACAGACCGAGGAGATGAATCGCCGTTTTGAGGCGATAGACCGTCGCTTTGAACAAGTAGATGAACGTTTTGAGGCGGTAGACCGTCGTTTTGAACAGGTAGACCGTCGTTTTGAACAGGTAGACCGTCGTTTTGAGCAGGTAGATGAACGCTTTGAACAAGTAGATGAACGCTTTGAAGAAGCGCGACAAGAAAGATTACTGATGCGGCGAGATATACACAAATTGCAAGCCGGACAGGACAATATAATCAAGCGTCTGGACGGTCAAGAAAGCTGGATGAAATTCAATGTGGGCGATCTGCGAAACGAAAAAGGCAAAAGAGCGGAGGATATGGTTGCCGCAGCCTTGCAGTACGGCTTAAAAAATCCGGATATATCTCCGGACAAAATACGTCTGCGCCAGAAATTGGTGGACACCGAGGGACGGGTATTCAAAAAAGGCTATGAGACCGAGGTGGATTTGATTGCGGAAAACGGTCTTTTAACCGTTTTTGAAGTAAAATACACCGTGAGACCCGGAGACGTGGATATGTTCGCCTGGAAGGTAGAACTTTTGGGGCTTCAAAATTCGGATAAAGAAGTGAAGGGAATACTCATCTCTTGGGGCGCCGGAGAAGAAGTACGCGAGCGCTGCGAACAATATGGCGTAACATTGCTGGATTGAAACTGAACAAAACAGATTGGGCGTTGCGTTTTTGCTTACGCACAATTAGTTACCCGACAAATCTTCCTGGAAGCTCGATTTTAGGCCAGAATCGGTTCATAATCCGAGTAACTTGACTTCAAAACAGCTTCCAGGAAGGTGAATTTGCCAGAATGTCGGGTAGTGAATACGCACAATATTTATAGCGGCTATGCAAGACAAACCATTACGTGTCTGTTACTTTGGCGCCTACCGGGTTAACTACTCCCGAAACCAAATAATGATTGCCGGACTTCGCGCCAATGGCGTAGAGGTAATAGAATGTCACGTCCCTCTGTGGCGCGGCATCGAAGACCGCGTAGAGACAGCCGGCGGCGGATGGGCGAGCTTTGGTTTTATGAAGCGCATTGTTTCCGTTTACGCGCGTTTGCTGAAGCAATATTTTTCTTTGGGAAAAGATTACGATGTAATGGTCTTGGGCTATCCGGGACAACTAGATGTTTTTCTGGCGCGACTACTTACCTGGTTTCATCGCAAGCCCTTGGTTTTGGACTTGTTTATGTCCATTTACCTCATTGCTCTGGAAAGAGATTTAGATACTCAGAGTAAATTCAGTATCCGGCTTTTGCGCAAACTGGAATGGGCGGCTTGCAGACTACCCGATTTACTAATTTGCGACACAGAAGCGTACCGCGATTGGCACAAAAAAACGCACGGTCTGCAGCCGGAACGCTTTAGATTAGTCCCCACCGGCGCGGATGACCGCGTTTTTAAGCCGGTTGAGATTGATAAACCGGATGATGGTTTGTTCAGAGTTTTATACTACGGCACATTTATCCCCAATCACGGCGTAAAATACATAATAGAAGCGGCTAATTTGTTGCAAGACCATCCCGAAATTCAATTTGAGCTAGTGGGAAGGGGACCGGATAAAGCGC
>DUEH01000295.1 GCA_011192195.1 Chloroflexota bacterium
AAAGATTTTGTCCAAAATTGCTGTGACCAGTCTTTGTTCGGCGTGGTCGACAGGGCGCTGCGGCGCAGTCCAGTTGTTCATTGAGCAGCCTTTCTTTTGCAATTTGTCTGGTAAGTGGTCTGACCAGTTAGAGAGAGTATAGCATAGATCAAACAAAAGTCAAAAGTACAAGTTTAGTAAAACCGGTGATATGGCAAGAACACTACAGTGAATTACCGAAATTAACGAATAAAACCTGGCCCATTCGTTCCCTTCGGCAAGCTCAGGACAAGCCTTTCATCCATTCGCTGTAGTGTTTTGGATGGCTTCACTGAATCTGTACAGTCAAAAAGTGAAATACATTCCATATCCCCCTATGCGTTGCTTCCTGACAAAATCAAAATATCCTCAACCTGGATAATTTCTTCCGGCATGGGCGCAGAGATATATTCCCCATCGCGCTTAATGGCGGTGAAAGCGCCTGGAGTGGCTTACCGTAATTATCGCTTTCGTTTTTCTTTTTACCACAAAATATAGTATACTAAAGTCAATTATCCACTATTGACAGTAGCGACGCACCACACGCAAGGAGGGAAGAAACGTGAAAGTCTCATGTTTACAAGAAAATCTGGCTAAAGGACTCAGCATTGCAGGGCGGTCTGTGGCTAATAGAAGCACGCTGCCGGTTTTGGGCAATGTGCTTTTGGCTACCGATGGTGATCGTTTGAAACTCTCTGCAACAAACCTGGAAACCGGCATCAATTGCTGGATTGGCGCAAAAGTAGAAGAAGAGGGCGCCATCACCATTCCGGCCCGCCTGTTGACCGATTTTGTCAACTCCCTTCCTCCGGAACGCATTGACCTGGCGCTGGATGAAGAAACGCAAACGCTCAACACCCGTTGCGCCCATTTTGAAGCCAACCTCAGAGGAATCGATTCTCAGGAGTTTCCGGCGGTGCCGGGACTGGACGCCGGAAAAGAGATCATTCGCCTTGACCCTGTTGCCTTGAAGCAAATGATCAATCAGGTGGCCTTTGCCGCCGCCACCGACGAAAGTCGCCCCATTCTGACCGGCGTTTTAGCTCATTTTGGCCCGGACACCTTAACTATGTCCGCCGCCGACGGCTTTCGCCTTTCCACAAAATCCATTCCCCTGACCCACCCTGTTGACGAAGCCTTTGAAGTCACCATCCCCGCTCGCGCCCTGACCGAACTGTCCCGGATCATCGGCGACCAGGAAGAACCCATTCAAATTGTTCTCACCGCATCCAGTAATCAAATTCTATTCCATCTGGATGATGTTGATCTGGTCTCGCAGCTCATCGAAGGCAAATTCCCGGATGTTACCCAGATCATCCCCACCACCCACACCACCCGTACCGTTTTAGACGCCAAAAACTTCTTGAAAGCCGCGCGGGTTTCCTACCTTTTCGCCAGAGATGCGGCCAATATCGTCAAAGTAGACGTAACCCCCGGCGACGATGAACTTGCCATTGGAAAACTGGCTCTAACCGCTACCAGCCAGGAATTGGGGGATAACGTTAGCGAATTGGACGTAAGCGTAGAAGGCGACTCCATTGAAATTGCCTTCAACGCCAAATACCTGATTGACATTCTGAACGTTCTGGACAGCGCGCAAGTGGCGCTGGAAACCTCCGCCGCCGCCAGCCCCGGCATCCTTCGCCCCGTAGGTGACGACAACTTCATTCACGTGATTATGCCCATGCACTTAAGCCGGTAAAGGGGTTGCTTTATGATATCCGCGCCTGACAGCGCTTATATCCCACTCATCGTTAAGCGCCTTAAAGCCATAAATCCGCATAAAATCATTTTGTTTGGCTCTTATGCCTATGGAAGACCGGACGCGGATAGCGATATTGATCTGGTAGTTATTTTGAATCAGCAGGGGCGCGCCAAAACTTACCGGGAAAAATTTCAAAATCGTATGACAGTAGGAGAATGTCTTCTTGACATAGAAAGGGAGGTTCCACTGGATACATTGGTGTATACTTTGGATGAGTGGAATCTGTTTTTGAGCCGGAACAGTTCCTTTTCCAGGCACCTTAGCAACAGAGGAAGGGTTTTGTATGAAGCCAATAACCCGGGGATGGCTCAGTAGGGCAAAAGAAGATCTGGAAGTTGTTGAGAGAATTATTGATGCAGCGCATCTCACCAACATTGTTGCATTTCACTGTCAGCAGACCATTGAAAAAACCTTCAAATCGGTAATTGAGGAAAATGGCGACGAGGTACCCGGAATTCACAATCTGGTGAGGCTTTACAATCTCATCAAAAACAGGCTTGCAGTTAAAATTGACGAGCTTGTTTTAAAAGAAATTAGCGATGTTTACATCGAGGCTCGTTACCCCGGAGAATTGGGCTTACTTCCTTACGGAATTCCCACCATTGAAGATGCGCAAAGGTTCTACAATATTGCCCAAACTGTGTATTTCAATATCAAGGAACAGCTAAATCAGCTTGAGGGTAAAATTAAACAGACCTAAGCTAACCGATATATTATTAGACCGGCATTTTGTCGGTCTTTTCTTTTCTGTCCTAAGCTCACCCCATAATGAAACACACCAAAAAGGAGGCAACGATGCCTGAAGCAAAACTAAGCTGGATACAAGAAGAATTGAACACCCTGAGCGAACAGGGACTTTTGACCACCATTCGCTCGTTGGGATCGGCGCAGGGAGCGCGTATTACTGTTGACGGCCAAAGCGTACTCAACTTCTGCTCTAACAACTATCTGGGTCTGGCCAATGACCCGCGTCTGAAAGAAGCGGCCAAAAAAGCTATCGATCAATGGGGCGTTGGGCCTGGCGCCGTTCGCACCATTGCCGGAACAATGGATTTGCATTTGGAACTGGAGCGTCGTCTGGCGGCCTTCAAAGGCGTTGAGGCCGCCATCTCCTTTCAATCCGGCTTTAGCGCCAATTTGGCTACCATCCCCGCGCTGGTGGGCAAGGGCGATATGATCTTTTCTGACGCGCTCAACCACGCCTCTATCATTGACGGGTGCCGCCTGTCGCGGGCAAGCATCAAAGCCTGCCGGCACAACGATGTAGACGACTTGCGCCGCGTTATTGCCGAAAACAAAGGGCAGTATCGCCGCGCCCTGCTTATCACCGACGGCGTCTTCTCGATGGACGGCGATCTGGCTCCGCTGGACAAACTGATTGACGTGGCTCAAGAACAAAACCTTGTCTTTATGGTTGACGATGCTCACGGCGAGGGCGTTGTAGGTCGCGGCGGACGCGGTATTGTGGATCACTTTGGCTTGCACGGGCAGGTAGATGTAGAAATTGGCACGCTGTCAAAAGCCTTTGGCGTGGTGGGCGGCTACGTAGCCGGTAAGCAAACAATTGTTGACTGGCTTCGCCAGCGAGGCCGCCCCTTCCTCTTCTCCAGCGCCGTCACCCCGGCAGACGTTGCCGCCTGCATTGCCGCAGTGGATATCCTGGAAGAAAACACCAATCTTGTGGATAAACTGTGGAGAAATGGGGATTATTTTAAAGCGGGAATGAAAGAATTGGGATTCGACACCGGCGTAAGCCAAACTCCCATCACCCCCGTGATGTTGGGCGACGCCGCTTTGACCCAAAAATTCAGCCGACGGCTGTTTGAAGAAGGCATTTTCGGAACCGCCATCGCCTTTCCCACCGTTCCCCAAGGCAAAGCGCGTATCCGCGTGATGATTTCCGCCGCCCACTCTCAGAGCGATCTGGATGAAGCGCTAGGCGTTTTCAAAAAAGTTGGCC
>DUEH01000296.1 GCA_011192195.1 Chloroflexota bacterium
CAAGCCGGTCATCTTCTTCTGGCGGCAGCAGCGTTTTGACGCGGCAACCTGGGCCGCCATTCGGACGGCGGTTGACCCTGACCGCAACGCCTGGTGGATTGCCGAAGGGCTGGACTTGAGCTACCTGGACGTTTTTGACGGGCTGCACCTCTACAGCATTGCCTGGGCGGACAACCCCGCCGCAGAATTGAATAAATGGCCGCCGCGTATTCAAAAAGTAGAAAATCGACTGGGAGTAGATAAACTGTGGGTAGCTACGGTGATGCCCGGTTATAACGACTTAAAACTGGGGCGCGCAGATTCTTTTGTTCGCGCGCGCAACAACGGTGAGTTCTATCGCCAAACCTGGAACGCGGCGCGGGCAAGCAAACCGGATATGCTCATCATCACCAGTTTCAACGAATGGCTGGAAGGCACGCAAATTGAGCCGAGCGCAACTTACGGCAATTTTTATCTTGACTTGACCCGCCAATTGGTGCAGGAAAACAACGCCGCGTTGCCAGGCAACGACCGCGTCGCCGAATTGCCTGCGCAGCCGAAAACAGCGCAAAAAGAGAAACAAAACGTCCCGCCGCCCGCCTCCGCCGCAGAAACAGAACGCAGCCTCAACGCAACCGGCATCTACACCATTCAACCCGGCGATACGCTTTACGCCATTGCCTTTGCTTTTGATGTACCGCTGCACACCATCTTACAGACCAACAACATCGCCGCCGATGACATTCTTTCGGTGGGGCAGTCCCTGTTCATCCCCGCTTTGGAAGACAAATCGCCACCGCGTAAAGTTTTTCCTTTCAGCCGGGAACACAACATTCCCCGCTAATTTCTCGCGCTGCTGATAACAGCGAATATAGACCCGAAGGGTTTCAAAGTCACTTTGGCAATTTTCCCTATTATCAAATTATCAAGTAAAATTACCGGTTCTGACGTTTTCTGTGGTTGTCTAAATTATTGGCGATACCCTCCCATAGAGGCGGAGATGAGGAGGTTATGCAGCCAATTGTCGTGATAAACGCGCCCGTTGAGTTTATGAGCCGGAGATTGGTATTCATCAGCCGCTTTAGCGCGTGAGCAATAGGGCCAATAGTTGTGAAACAAGTCGGCATCCTTGACTGTTGCCCCCACAATGCTGTTGCGCCCAAAACGATTTTCCAGACGATACCAATAGTTCGCATCTCGCCCAAAAATGTATACCAGCGCATCATAAGGCACCGCCCATTTTCGGGTAATGGTTAAGTTGCAAGTGATGATTGCGGAATCCAAAACTGTAGTTTTGGACTCCATCACTTACTTTTTTACCACTACCAGGGAAAAGTCACGGGGTAGGCAATCGCCGCAAGCGCAAATAGGTCTGAAACATATACCAGGCCATCAAGCCGCAAAGCTGCACGCCCACCACGCCGTCTTTGTAACCCTGCAAACTCACATAGCGCCGGTAAAACTCGCGCAGGGGCATGGTGAGGTAGGTCCAGGGTTTGGCGCGAATGCCTTTTTTGCGTAAAATTTGCGCTTCAAATTCAAGATAGCGGCTCTGCTTGGCGTGAAAATGAGCTAAAGAATCATAGTTGTAGTGAATAAAATGTTCCTTCAGCCACCCGGCGGAACCGTCTAACTGGACAATTTCGTGAACTTCGCGGGTGGGGTCGTAGCTGGCGCGGCCTATTTTCAGCAAACGCAGTTGGGCGTCGGGATACCAGCCGCCGCCGCGCATTGTGTGTCCCCACATCACATTATAGCGGGGAATCCACCAGCCCGCTTCAGGGCGCGTTTTCACCACTTCGCGGACTTCGGCGGCCAATTCCGGGGTGGCGCGTTCATCGGCGTCAATGAAAAAGACCCAATCCGCGCCTTCCGTCGCTGCATCGGCCAGCGCCAGATTACGGTTTACGGAAAAGTTGACAAAGTCGTGCTGGTAGACCAACGCGCCTTTTTGCGCGGCTATTTCCACCGTTCCGTCGTCGCTATGCGAATCAGCCAGCATCACAGCGTCGGCCCATTGAACGCTGTCGATGCAGGCGGCTATGTGTTCAGCTTCGTTTTTGGCTAGAATTACGGCGATGATTTTGGGCATAATCAAGGAGTAGGGGGTAAGCAACTGCTTCTAATTTCTACTTTTCATCTTCTTCCCAGTCAACGTTGCGATAAATGCTGCTTAATGTTATCTCAACGCCAACTGATGTTAAGTCTAAAACATCCTCTATATTTGTCAAAACGCGCAGCGCCCACTCTTTGGCGCTTGTCCGCCGAAAATATTCCACCCGAAGCCGGTATTGGTCAACCAAAATATATTCTTCCAGCGTATCCAGTGTCCAGTAGGCGTGAAATTTAGCGCTGCGATCATAACGCTCCGTTGACTCGGATAAGACCTCGATGATGATTTTGGGATTGGTGATGGTATCGCTTCGGCTTTCAACAAATTTCGTTTCGCCGCACACCACCATCACATCCGGATAGGTGAAAAAATTTCGTTCTTCAATCCATACTTTTACATCGCCGATGAAGGATTCGCAGGGTTTACCGCCCACTGAATTATTCAATGCCGTATGTATGTTACCGGCAATGCGATTGTGGTTCAACGAAGCGCCGGCCAATGCAACAATTTCTCCGTCATAATATTCGCTTTTGCGTTTGGCCTCCTCCTCGATAGCAAGATATTCTTGAGTGGTATAAAAATCATATTGTCTGGCTAACATACATAGTCCTCCTGTTGCCGGTCAGGGCTGTTCAGTGAAGCTGTCAATTTTTGCTCCAGGCGGGTCCGCGACCCGCGTCTTAAGCGCATCAACATCGCCGGGTTACGGACCCGGCTAGAGCGTAATCTGGTTTACTGAACACGTACTATTGCCAAATTTCTTTTACAGCGTGAAAAACATCGGCTTGTTCCGGCGACTCTTTCATTTTGCGGTTCATTCCAACCTGCACCAGGCTCCGCGCCAAACGATATTTCCATCCGCTGTAGTAGCGACTGTAAAATCGCTGGCGACTGCGCCAGAGGTTGGTGAAAGAATTTACCTTGATCTGTCCGGCGCTTTGTCCACCCAAATGAACAATGCGGGCGGAAGGCGCGCAGTAGGCTTGCCATCCCGCCTCTGTGATACGTTTGGCCCAGTCCACTTCTTCCACGTACATGTGGTAGGCTTCGTCCAATAGGCCCGCCTGTTGAATGGCTTCCGCGCGCACCATCATTGCCGCGCCCAGAGGGTGGTCAATGGGGAAGGGCGCTTTGGCGTTGTAAAGGCGACGCGGATAACGCCCGTTGAAGCGGGATTCGTAAAGACGCCCCGGCAGGGGAAGGAGTTCGATAGCCAGTTGCCACAAGCCGGGGAAGGCGTAGGCGCCATGCTGAAAACTGCCGTCGCCAAAGCTGAGATTAGCGCCCACAATACCCACGTCCGGGCGAGAAGCCATAAAATCGCGCATGGCTTTCAAGGCGCCGGGCTGAACGATGGTGTCGGGGTTCAGCAGCAACACGGCGTCCGGCAATTTATTGCGAACTTCGCGGCGGGCGGGCCATTGCAAGTCCCGCGTCCAGCCGCGTTCCGGTTTGAGCGGGTCTACAAAGCCCATTGCCCGCAAAGCGAGGTTGTTGGCTTTGGCAAAGCCTAAATTAGATTGGCTGGCAATCACCGCCGTCCAGGGAAACTCCACCAGAGCCACTTGCATCGAACCATCACGCGAAGCGTTGTCTACCACCCACACTTCGGCATCCAGTCCGTCGGCGGCAAGAGCCGTCTGCACAGAAGTCAAGCAACCTCTGAGCAACTCTTTAACATTCCAGCTGACAATGATAATGACCAAGTTTGCCATAATGATTTACGATTGTTGATTTACGATTGTTGATTTACGATTGTTGATTTACGATTGTTGATTTACGATTTACGATTACGATTACGCATACAACAATCGTAAATCCAAAATCGTAAATCGCAAATCACCTACCCAAACTGCGTTTGCAAAAAGGCCAAATCCAGTTCAGGATAGACGGGAAAATTGCCTTGCAAGGCTTTTACGCGGGCTTGCGCCTGACTGCGGGCGACGGGGTCAACAATGTATTTGGCTTTGCTGGGTTTGCCCGCGTTTTTGCCGCTGGCAATGGCGGCCGGTTGCGTATTTTCCAACACCAGTTGGATGATGGCGGCGATCTCTTTCATTTCCGCTTCGCCCATACCAACGGTGGTGACAGCAGGCGTACCTACGCGCAAGCCGCTGGTGTACCAGGGGCCGTTGGTGTCGAAGGGAAGGGCGTTTCGATTGAGGGTGAGATTGCACTCACGCAAGGCCAGCGCGGCCTGTCTGCCATTGATACCAAAGGAGCGCACGTCAATGAGCATCAGGTGATTGTCGGTTCCGCCGGTAGAAAGCGTCATTCCCTCAGCTATGCAAGCCTGGGCCAGCGCGTGGGAATTCCGCACAATGTTATGCGCGTATTCTTTGAACTCCGGCGAAGCGGCTTCGGTGAAGGCGACAGCTTTGGCTGCCATTACGTGGGGCAGCGGCCCGCCGATGACAATGGGGCAGCCTTTGTCCACGTATTCGGCAAATTCCTGGGTGCAAAGAACCATCCCGCCGCGAGGCCCGCGCAGGGTTTTGTGCGTAGTAGTGGTCACAACGTGCGCGTGGGGAATGGGGTTGAAATCGCCTTCAAAGGCGCCGCCGGCAACCAGTCCGGCAAAATGAGCCATATCTACCATAAAGACCGCGCCTACTTTATCGGCAATTTCGCGCATTCGGCGGAAGTTGATGGAGCGAGGGTAGGCGCTGTAGCCAGCGAGCAGGATGAAAGGCCGGACTTCTTTAGCCATTGCTTCCAGTTCATCGTAATCCAGCAGGCCGGTTTCGCGGTTGACCGTATAAGAGTAAGAATCGAACATTTGGGCGGACATATTGAAGCGGTAGCCATGAGTCAGGTGTCCGCCGGAGTAGTAGTCCAGACCCATCAATCGTTGATTGCCCAATTTCTCGCGGATTTTATCCCAATCTTCGCGGGAAAGATTATTGGGGTTGGTCTGGCCCAGTTCTTCAAGGGCCGGCGTTTCCACGCGAGCGCTGAGAATGGCCCAGTAGGCGATAAGGTTGGCGTCAGCGCCGCTGTGGGGCTGCACGTAGGCGTGTTCCGCGCCAAAAACTTCGCGGGCTTTTTGCGCGGCATAGCTCTCGATGTCGTCTACATTGTCGCAGCCGGCGTAAAAACGATGACCGGGGAAGCCTTCGGCGTACTTATCGGTCATCAAATTGCCCATTGCCAACTGAGATGAGAGCGAGGAGTAGTTTTCGCTGGCAATGAGTTTCAGGTTTGCGCGCTGGTCAGTTAGTTCTTTGACAATGGATCGCGCCACGTTGGGCGCAACTTTTGCCACTTCAGTGAGGCTGGCAATATAGGCCAAAAAGGCAGGATTGACATCCTCCGGCCTGGTTTGTTGCAAATAGGTGGTAACGGGGTTAGACATTAGAAATCTCCTTTGAAATTAGAGTGTTTGTAGTGAGGTACGTAACGCAGTGGAGTACCGTAAAACGCCGCTTCGCTGTCGCTGCGAGGCTCACTACAAGCCATTTTCATTCGCTGTGGCGCGCCGCAGGCTCACGGGCGCTCCCTTGAAATTAGCGGTCAGCTTTATGGCTGAAAACCGACCGCGATAGCTGAAAACTGAATTTTTATCAAAATAGTGAAGGCAGAAGGGCGACTACCTAAAAACCAACATTAATCGGCGTGGGATCAACGTGATCGTTAAAGGCGTGAATAGCAACATCTTCGTGAATTAAACCGGCCCAGAAATTCACCACATCTTTCTTTCCGGCGGGAATATCAACAAGTTGAATAGAGCCGGTGACAATGGCGCGTTGACCGGGCATCAGATAGTATTCGGTTTGACCGTTGATCTCTCGCTGCTCAAGCTGGTCCAGACTGCCCACCGCCCAGCGATAGGGGTAGGGGTAGCTGGGATTGCCTTCGTAGTCAATGCCCACGCGCCATACGCCGGAAGACTGGGGATAGCCCAGGGTGTTGAAATTTTTGTTGCCAATGTAATGCGCGCCGGAATCCGGGCCAATGGTGCGAACAGGCACGCTGCCGAAGTTTTCAACAGTGAGCGTAAAAGCCAGGGTTTCGCCCAGCAGAACCACCTGTTCGCCGGTTTCAGGGTTGTAGAAATCAACGGTGGCGTTGACAATATCTGCGCGGGGAACGCCCCCTTCGGCAATGGTGAGGGTGTTGGTAACAATGGTGCGATTACCCACCGCGTCTACCGCTTCCGCCCAAACAATGTAATCGCCGTCGGGCGGCGGTTCTGCGCCCAGATCAACGCCTCCTTCGTAGTCATAAGTGTGAAAACCCGGCTCGCCCGACTCGATGTCGCGCTCTTTTTCAGCAATGGGATAGCGCGTTTCACCGTCCGGGGCAATGAGATAGACTTTTACATCGGCCTTTTTGCTGAGAGAGTAATTGATGGTCACGCGGTCATTAACGCCATCCCGATTGGGGGTGAAATTTTGGGGATAGACGCTGAAGCCCTGCAATTGCGGACGGTCTGTATCGGCGTTTTGCAAGGTCAACGCGCCTTCAACGCGGCTCTCTTCGCCGTCATCGGCAAGGGCCTGAACAACCCAGATGTAGGTCCCGTCCGGCAGCATTGCGCCATCCACCACGCCGCCAAAGTCCACGCGATACTCTCCGGCAGAGCGTCGGCGGTTCTGACGAAAATAATGTTCGTTCCCGGCTTTGTCCACAAAAAAGATAGAAAGATTGGCGCTGCGGCCTAATTTGTAACTGATGCGAGCCACATCGTCAATGCCGTCGGCGTTGGGGGTGATAGTCTGCGGATTCACAGAAACATCGTAGAGTAATTTACCGGAATTGCATCCAGCAATGAAAAGCGCGGCAGATAAAAATAGAAAAAGTAGCGTAATTTTTTTCGTCATAGTTGTTAATGACATTGGGCGCCGGGGTACTTGAATGGGATTAGCAAAAAGATTGGAAAATTTAACCACGAATAGCACGAATAACACTAATTCTGTTTTTATATTCGTGTAAATTCGTGTTATTCGTGGTTGATAATGTCTTTCTCATAAAGTATCGCCATATTCTATAGTTTCGGTTGCTAATGCCTTCATCCCTTCGGCAAGCTCAAGACACAGCCTTCAGCCCTCTGTCTTCATCCTTTTCCTGCCAAGTTTACCACAAGACGCGCTTTTTAGCACGCCCAAATAACCAAACTTTACAGCGATATTGTAGGCTTTTTCTTCTATTTGAGAAAATTTCCCAATAGTTCCCCATCGTGTATAATTATTTTCAACTACCCCCAAACCCTATCAACACTCCAAGGAGAGTATCTAATGAAAAAGAACATCGTTTTTATTGAAGCCCCTGGCGGCTCGGACAAAGGCTCGGACGGCCACCGACGCGACACAATGCCTATGATCAACGCCGTTAAAGCCAAAGGATGGGACGCAGAAGTCATCTTTTACACCGACGACAAACGCGATGAAATTTTTAATTACGTAAAAGATAATTTTGACGCCTACGTTCCGCGCGTCAATCCAGGAACCATCCCCAGCGGCGAAGCGATCTTCTTTGATATGCTGCGCGAACTAAGCGACGCCGGCGTTGTTGGTATGCCGCATCCGAATGCAATGATTGGCTACGGGGCCAAAGACGCCCTCACCAAAC
>DUEH01000297.1 GCA_011192195.1 Chloroflexota bacterium
GAACTTTCAATAAAGTTGTCAAACCGCATACCTCTGGTTATTGCAATGATGCAGTTACTCTTTACTCAGTTACCAAATTTTTATCGCGTAGTATAAAAAAAGGAGAAAAGGAATGAAAAAGCTACTCAGTGTTTTACTTCTTGTGGTAATGGTATTTACTTTAAGCGTGGCTGTGGTTGGCGCCGCGCCGCCTAATCAGGATGGCGGCACGGACCACACCGTGCAAAAAGATGATTGGCTCAGTAAACTGGCCGACAAGTTTCTGGGCGACCTCTTTGCCTGGCCGGCTATTTGGGAAGCCACCAACGCCAAAGCCGCTACCGATGACAGTTTTGCCACCATTGACAACCCCAACATCATCGAAGTAGGGCAAAAATTGTACATCCCCAGCCCGGAAGAAGCGGCGGTAATTTTAGGCGCTCAAGCGCCCGCCGCCGGTGAATTAGGCAGCCCTGAAAAACCGATCCAGGTGTTGTTCGTCCCCTCGGTTGACGCCGGCGTTATTGTCACCGGCGGTGAAGTGATGGCCGACGCGCTGAACAAAGCCACCGGCTTGAACTTTGAAGTGAGCGTACCCACCAGCTACGCAGCCACCGTAGAATCTATCTGCGCTTCCCCCGATGACACAATGGCCTTCATTCCCGCTCTGGGCTACGTGTTGGCAAATACCAAATGCAACGTGGGTGTTGGCGGCGCCGCCGTTCGTTACGGCCTGTCCTGGTACACGGTTCAATACATGGTTGCCCGCGATAGCGGCATCACCAGCCTGGAAGATCTGGCCGGTAAAAAATGGGCCGTGCCTGATCGTGGTTCCACATCCGGCTTCCTCTATCCCACTGTAGAATTCCAATCACTGGGCGTTGAACCGGGCGAAGTTATAGAGGCTGGCGGTCACGGCGCTGCCGTGTTGGCCGTATATAACGGCGAAGTGGACTTCGGCACTTCTTATTTCTCTCCGCCCCGCACCGACCCTGAATGGGTATGGGGCCAGGACCCTGAGCCTTATGATGTCAGCGCTGTGGTTCTGAACGAGAAAGGGAAAGCCTACTCTGGCGACATCCGCATTTTGGACGCCCGCGCCTCCGTGATGGAAACCGCTCCCGACGTCATTGAAAAAGTTGGCATTCTGACCTTGGGCGAGCAAATTCCCAACGACACCGTCAGCTTTGGCCCGGAATTTCCCGCCGATATGAAAACCAGGATCATGAACGCCCTGCCCCCCTTTATGGACTCTGATGAATGTCAACAGTCCATTTGCAGCGACGAGTTCTACGGCTGGACCGGCGTAGAGCCGGTTGGCGACTCCTTCTACGATCCGGTTCGCCAACTGATTGACGTTTTGGGCTACACCGAAGAAGACGTCTTTGGCGGCTAGTTGTTGAATGACCATTTATCTGCTTAACATTGAGTTTTAAGCGTAAAAAATTGGGCGGGGCGGCTTTTGCCTCCCCGCCCGATTTTTGTATACACCTGAAAGACCAAAACTATGCTGGAAATAAAAAACTTAAGCAAAATTTATGACAACACCGTACTGGCCCTGGATGACGTGAGTTTTGAAGTGCCGCAAGGCCAGTTTTTAGCGGTTGTGGGTCTCAGCGGGTCGGGGAAATCTACCCTGCTGCGCTGTATCAACCGTTTAATCGAACCGACAGGGGGCCAGATTATATGGGACGGCGTGGATGTTACCGCCGCCCTGCCGGAAGACCTGCGCCGCATCAGACGGCGCATTGGGATGATCTTTCAGCACTTCAACCTGGTGCAGCGTTCGCCGGTGATGACCAACGTTCTGTCCGGTCGCCTGGGATACACCAATCCCTTCTGGAGCTTGATCAATCGCTTCCCCAAAGATGATGTGGCAATGGCCCTGAGACAGTTGGAACGAGTGGGTTTGGAAGAAAAAGCCTACACGCGCGCCGACGAACTGAGCGGCGGTCAGCAGCAACGCGTGGGCATTGCCCGCGCCTTGATGCAAGAACCGGCCATCATGTTGGCCGACGAGCCGGTTGCCAGTTTGGACCCGGTGCTGGCCCACAGCATTATGCAATATCTTGAGAAGCTAAAAGAGGAAAACATCACCGTTATTTGCAGCCTCCACTTTTTAGACCTGGTGCAGCGTTACGCCGACCGGGCCGTGGCTTTGAAAGATGGCAAAGTGGTCTTCGATGGGCATCCTAGCGAAATTGACGATAAACGCTTTGAAGAAATCTACGGCGAAGAAGCGCAGCGGATTGGATAGAGAGCGGGTGTGCAGGTACGCAGGTGTGCAGGTGCGATGCACTTGTAAAGTGCGTTGCACCTACCCCCTCGCAATCTCCCAATCTCTATTCTTACAGGAACACCATTATGAATGAAAAAGAGAAATCATCCAGCAGTATTTTGCGAACGCTGGGCAAAATTGCCCTGATTGTGGCCATTGTTATTGTTTATGCCTATGGCTTACAGGTAACCAAGGTTGATCTGGAAAAACCGCAGGAAGGGAAACGTCAGCAGCAGTTGACCAACATCCTGCGAGGCTTGGCAAATCCAGACCTCTTTGAATGGAAAATTGACCGCGTCGTTGCCGAAGCGCCTGTCCTGATACCTTGCGACGGACAAACTCTGGCGGCGCCCGCGCCGGTTGAAGGGCAGCCCACCATCACCCTCTCTACCTATTGCGCCGAACCGGGCGAAACCATTACCGTCAGCGGCTTTGGCTGGGCGAGAAATGAAGATGTCTTCCTCTTCTTCATTCCCTATACCGCCGACAAGGATAATGAAGTTGCTCTGAAACTGCTCGATGATCGGGTTGTTACCGACAACCAAGGAAACTTCACTGTTGAGGCAGAATTGAAGAATGATCGCCTGTCCGATAAACCGGCGACCATTCGCGCTGTAGCCAATCGAAAAACAGGGATGCCCGGCCCCAGCGAAGCGCTTAAACAAACCTGGGAAAAGATCATCGAAACTGTCTTCCTGGCGCTGATTGCCACTACCTTTGGTATTTTCCTGGCGGTACCCTTCAGCTTTTTGGCCGCCAGAAACTTGATGATTGATGTGAACAGCACCTTTGTGAAGTTTATGGCCTCGTTGGCGGTAGTGCCTATTGGCGGCTATCTGGGCTACATCATCTTCAAGAGCCTGACCGATCTGGGGCGCAGCTTCACCGGCGGCGGCGAGGCTTCCGCTTCCGCGCTTTTGTGGAGCGTCTTGCCGGTACTGGGCTTTGCGGTACTCAAAGGCAGCGCAGACGGCGGAAGTAAGTTATTTGCCACGCTGCGGCGGGTAATCATCAGCGCGGTCATCACGGTGGTTGTCGTACTGGCTTTGGCGGCGCTGGCCAATGTGGGGCGCGGCACAGGGACAGACTTGAAGATCGAAACCGGACTTACCGGCGTAATAGGGAACTTTATCCTCATCCTTTCCGACGCCATTTTGTTGGGGATGCCCGTTCTGGGTTTTGTGATTGGCTTCTTCCTCATCAGTTCGATGGCCGGAAGTGTGACGGAAATGGTGGAAGACCGCGCCAGCGAAGGCGTGGTCAGAATTGTAGCGATTGTCCTGGCCGCCATTGCGGGGATGCTCTGGTTTGGCGTTATCACCGCCGTTTTGAACTGGCTTTACCAGTTTGGCGACTTGCGATACGTCATTATCGCGCCGGCGGTCATTGGCGCGGTGCTGCTAACGGGCATTGCCATCGCCTCCAATCCTCATCGAATTATCCCCACCGGAATGTTCATCTATTACATCGTCCGCACTATTATGAACATCTTCCGCTCTATCGAGCCGCTGGTGATGGTGGTGGCTTTTGCCGTGTGGGTGGGCATTGGCCCCTTTGCCGGGGTGATGGCTCTGGGCCTGCATACCATCGTGGCGCTTGGCAAACTCTACTCTGAGCAAGTGGAAAATATCGCTGTTGGCCCCATCGAAGCGGTAACGGCCACCGGCGCCAATCGGTTGCAAATGATCATCTACGCCGTGATGCCCCAAATTGTACCGCCCTACATCGCCTTCACGCTCTATCGCTGGGACATCAACGTGCGTATGTCCACTATCATCGGTTTTGGCGGCGGCGGTGGTATCGGCTTCTTGCTCAGTCAAAACATCAACCTGCTCAAATACCGGCAGGCCAGCGTTAATATGATCGCCATTGCCATTGTTGTTGCTTCGCTGGACTATCTGAGCGCGAAGGTGAGAGAAAAAATAACGTAGATCGGTCTACGATTAAAAGGTGAATATTGCGTTATAATTTTGACTGGGACCCTGCCAAAGAAAAAAAGAACATTCGCAAACACAAGATTGCTTTTCGTCGAGCAGCGACGGTTTTTCGTGATCCGAAGCAATTTTCTATCTACGACGAAGAACATAGTGGAGATGAAGATCGTTGGATAACCATCGGCATAGACAGCGGCGGCATCTTGCGAGTTGTTATACACACGTTTGAGCAAGGTGACGAGGACTTGTGTGAAATCCGCATCATCTCAGCGCGCAAAGCAACCAGCGCCGAAGCGAATCAGTATAGAGAAGGGGATATATTATGAAGGCAGAATACGATTTTTCTAAAGGTGCGCGAGGTAAATTCTATCACCCCAACGCCGTGTTTAGCTTTCCAGTCTATCTTGAACCGGATGTGAATGATTTTATGAGCAAGCTTGCGGAAGAACAGGACCTTGACATTCAGAAGCTGGTCAACGAGTGGCTCAGAGTAAATATCAAATTGCTCCAGAGTGTTCAACAATCCCATTGAGTGGGGAAAAACCCTGGCCAAATAACCCTAAACGAATTTACGATTTGCGATTGAGTGCAGTTTGGAGGCGGCGCAGATGAACACTTGGACATTTACCGCAGCTATTCACAAAGAAAAAAATCTGTATGTGACAGAATGCCCTGAAGTTGGTACGGTGAGCCAGGGAGAAACTATAGAAGAAGCTGTTGAAAATCTGCAAGAAGCCACAGAACTCTATCTGGAAGAGTTTCCTGTTGATAAATTTGTAAACAAGTTATAATCCGGCGGTCAGCGGTCAATCTCTAATATTTAAGGATACACTATGGCTCCAGTACTGGAACTACGCGGCATAACCAAACAATTTCCCGGCGTACTCGCCAACGATAACGTCAACCTCACCCTGGAAGCGGGCGAAATTCACGCCTTGCTGGGCGAAAACGGGGCGGGCAAAACTACTTTGATGAATATTCTCTACGGCCTGTACAAACCCACCAAAGGCCAAATTCTCATCAAAGGCAAAGAAGTGGAAATCCACGGCCCCACCGACGCCATTTCTCAGGGTATTGGGATGGTACACCAACACTTTATGCTGGTTCCCGTACTTAGCGTTACTCAAAATGTGATGCTGGGTCAGGAAACCGTCAAGAGCGGCGTGTTTTTGGATCAGCGCAAGGTTGCCGGTGAAATCCGGGAAATCGCCCGCAAGTATGGCCTGAACGTTGACCCTGACGCCTATATTAGAGACCTGCCCGTAGGCGTTCAGCAGCGCGTTGAGATCATCAAAGTTCTCTACCGCAACGCCGATATGCTGATTTTGGATGAACCAACCGCCGTGTTGACCCCGCAGGAAGTGGAAGACCTCTTTGAGATTCTCCACTCGCTGGTAGAGCAGGGAATTTCCGTCATCTTCATTACCCACAAATTAAAAGAAGTGTTGGCTGTTGCTGACCGCATTACCGTTTTACGGCGCGGAAAAACCGTTGGAACCGTATCGCCCGCCGAAGCCACAGAAAAATCGCTGGCCGAAATGATGGTGGGGCGCGCGGTTGAATTGATGGTTCACAAAACCGATGCCGATCCCAAAGACGCCGTGTTGGAAGTAAAGAATTTACTCGTAAAAGATGATCTGGAGACTGTAAAAGTCGAAGGCGTTTCATTCACTCTCCGCGCCGGCGAAGTGCTGGGCGTGGCCGGCGTGCAGGGGAACGGCCAGACCGAATTGGTGGAGAGCTTGACCGGTATGCGCCATGTTGAATCCGGTTCGATCAGCATCTTGGGACAGGAAATTGCCAACGCCACCCCGCGACAGGTCACTGAATTGGGCGTGGGTCATATCCCGGAAGACCGCCAGCGCGATGGGCTGGTGCTGAGTTATCCGGTTAGAGACAATATGGTGCTTAACACCTATTACAAAAAACCCTTTGCCAATGGTCTCGTTATCAATGAAACAGCCGTCATTGAAGCCGCTGAAGCCAGAGTTAAAGAGTACGATGTTCGCACGCCCAGCATTTACGTTCCGGCGGCCACCCTTTCCGGCGGCAATCAGCAAAAAGTCATTGTGGCCCGCGAATTTTCGCGGCCCAACAAATTGATGGTCGCCTCTCAGCCCACGCGCGGATTAGACGTTGGCTCCATTGAATACATTCACAAGCGCATCATTCAGCAGCGCGATGCCGGGACGGCCATTCTACTGGTCTCTACCGAACTGGATGAAATTCGCGCCCTGTCAGACCGCGTTGCCGTCATGTTTGAGGGGCGCATTGTAGCAATTGTCAGAGCCAGGCAGGTCACTAAAGAGCAGCTTGGCCTCTTGATGGCCGGTTCTATGCCGGATGACCTGCCGCCGTCGGCAGTGGTGGAAGGACAAGCGTGAGCGATAAAAAACTGGTTTTGATGGATCACGACGGCGGCGCAGACGATTTGCTTTCGTTGATGATGTTGCTGACCATGCCGCATATTGAACTCATTGGCGTAGCCGTCACCCCCGCCGATAGCTATTTGCCCTTTGCGCTGGAAGCAAGCCGCAAAATCCTGGACTTGCTGGGGCGTTCTGATATTCAAACGGCGGGCGGTGATTTGCACGGCGTTAACGCCTTTCCCGCCGCCTGGCGAGCCGGGCCGCACATCATCAACGCGCTCCCCATCTTGCTGGAGCGCGATGAAATTCAAGCGCCTCTGGCGGCTGAACCGGCGCGGGTATTTCTGGCCCAAAAGCTCAAAGCCGCGCCGAAGCCGGTAACGGTTTTGATGACCGGTCCCGCCAGTAACCTGATTGCTGCGTTGAAAGCCGAGCCTGATTTAAGCAATAATATCGCCGAAGTGGTGTGGATGGCCGGGGCGGTTGATGTAGCCGGTAACGTTAGAGATTACGTACACAACGGCAGCGCCGAGTGGAACGTCTACTGGGATCCGCCGGCGGGCAAAACACTGATGGAAGCCAAACTACCGCTGACCATCTTCCCGCTGGACGCTACCAATCACGTGCCGGTTGACCTTAACTTTTTGCGTCGGCTGGCAAAGCAGCGACAGTACACCTTGTCTGATTTGGCGGCTCAGTGTTGGGCCACCACCATCAACACCATCCCGCATTATGATTATCAGTATTTTATGTGGGACACACTGGCTACCGGCTATCTGGGCTGCCCTGAATTGATTACCTTCAAGCGGCTGGAGTTATCCGTCCTCGCCGACGGCCCCAACGCCGGGCAAACCATCCCCGCGCCCGGCTCCGGCCAGTGGGTAAACGTGGCCGATAAGGTAGAAGTAGCAGCGTTTCACGACTATTTATTGGAGCAGTTTAGAAGATGAAATTTATTTACGATTTACGATTTTGGATTGACGATTGGGCTTTGCGTACAGGCCTAATCGTCAATCGTCAATCCAAAATCGTAAATCTCTCGGGAGCAAAACGTGGCTCAGACTGAAAAGAAACAATCATCCTCAAACAAAAAGAAAAGCTTCTGGCGACAAGCCTTCAACGCCATGTTAGTGCCGGTTTTGGCTGTGATTACCGGCTTGATAGCCGGCGGTTTTGTCATTGCCATGTCAGACCCGGTAGTGTTGCGCTCCATTGCGCCAAATCCCTGGCACGTGGCGGCAGAAGGCGAAGCGGTAGACCCCTCTATTGCCATTGACCTGGAAACCGCCTTGCAATATCACCCCAATGAAGTGGACGTGGGCGATTACGCGGTTTTCAAGCGCGGCACAGGCGTTCTCTTTAGAGAGATTGTAGAAAGTCAAGACCAAATTGAAGACAAAGACAAGCAAATAGACCTGGAACGCGCCCAGCGACGTTCTGCTACGCTGGACACAGGGAACGCCGGAATCTCGCTCACCTTTAGCGATAGGCCGCTTTTTGCCTTTCAAGCAGCGTGGCGTTCAGTGGCAGACGCCTACCGCGCCCTTTTCCTGGGATCCTTGGGCAGCCCGGTGCAAATTGCGGAAGGCTGGCAACTCTACCGCAAAACCGGCGATTCGCAGGCGCTGCGAAACGCGCTGCGCCCCATCAGCGAAAGCCTTGTCACCTCCATACCCTACGTCTTTGCCGGGCTGGCTGTGGCGCTGGGATTTAGAGCGGGATTGTTCAATATTGGCGCGGAAGGGCAAATATTCATCGGCGCAACCTTTGCGGCTTATATAGGCTATAGTTTCACCAGCTTGCCCCCTGTTCTACACGTAACGCTGGCCATCATCGCCGGGGCAATTGGCGGCGCGGCCTGGGGGATCATTCCGGGTTGGCTCAAAGCCAAAACCGGAGCGCATGAAGTCATCAATACCATTATGATGAACTACATTGCTTTCAGGGTAGTTTCCTGGTTATTGCGCGGCCCTATGCAGCGCCCCGGCTCCGGTAAACCCGTCAGCCCGGTTATTGCAGAGAGCGCCTATTTACCTCAGTTTTTTGGCGCGCCGCTCCGTATTCACGCCGGATTTTTCCTGGCCATTGCAGCCGCCATCTTTGTATGGTGGCTGCTCTTCAAAACTACCATCGGTTTTGAATTGCGAACGGTTGGCTCAAACCCCAATGCCGCCAAATACAGCGGGATGAGCGTATCCCGAAACATCATTGTGGCGATGGGCCTAAGCGGCGCGCTGGCCGGTTTGGCCGGCGCCAGCGAAGTGTTGGGACTAAATCATTATCTGGCCGAAGCTTTCTCGCCCGGCTACGGCTTTGACAGCATTGCCCTGGCTTTGTTGGGCAAAAGCCATCCTCTGGGCGTGGTCCTGGCGGCCCTGCTCTTTGGAACGCTGCGCAGCGGGGCCACCAGTATGCAATCTCTGGCTCAGGTTCCCATTGACATTATCACAATGATCCAGGCATTGGTCATCGTCTTCATTGCCGCGCCAGAGATTATTCGCTGGTTGTATCGCTTACGCAAAGTTGAGGATGAAGGCGAAAAGACCATCTTCGCTCGCGGCTGGGGGTCGTAACAGTGAAAAATTCAAAATGAAAAATGCAAAGCGTAAACTATCCGACCACCAGACCACCAGACCACCAGACTAAACGACTAAACGACTAAACGACTACGGAGAAATGTAAATGAGTGTAGCCACAGCAACTGCACCCACCAGAACACAAACAAGCGCTGAAAAGAAGCGTAGAATTATTTTTGGCGCGGTATTTATTTTGATAGGTACGGCCATTTTGTGGTTCTTTGCTTTCAATTCTGAAGGCGGCGTAACAACTACCTTTGGTTTGAATCCGGGCTTTGCCTCTAATGCCCCAAAAGTTCCTGATTTAACCTTCCCCACGCAGCCGGTGTTGTATGGACTGGGCCTTTTGGCAATGTTTTTGGGCGGGTGGCAGTTGGCTAAAGGCTTCAAATCTTACGCGGTGGTGTTTGGCGTGGTCTTTTTACTCTTCATCATCGCTTTTTTGGCCTGGGCGGCCCAAGGGCGTTCATTCAATTTAGTGGGAATGTTGCAAGCAACTCTGGTTAGGTCCACGCCCATTGCGCTGGGCGCCTTTAGCGGCGTTATGGCCGAGCGTTCCGGTATTATCAACATTGCCATCGAGGGGATGATGCTGTCGGCGGCCCTGGCTTCGGTTATGGTAGCCAGCGTTAGCGGCAGTTTATGGCTGGGATTGCTGGGCGGTATTATCATCGGCGGCGCGTTGGGCCTGATTCACGGCGTGCTGGCTATTCAATTCAAAGTTGACCAAATCATCAGCGGCACAGCCATTAACATTCTATCTACCGGAACGACCAGCTTCATTGTCAAGCGATTTTTCATTGACCCGGAAATCAACAGCGCGTTGAACAGTTCCAAAATTTTCGCGCCCATTCATATCCCCATCCTCAGCGATATTCCCATCATTGGCCCCATCTTCTTCAGCGTCAATATTATGCCCTACCTGATGATCTTGATCCTGGTGGTGCAGCACGTTATGCTTTTCCATACTCGCTGGGGGCTGCGCACCATTGCCGTTGGCGAACACCCCAAAGCCGCCGACACCCTGGGCGTGGACGTGTTCAGAGTTCGCTATATCAACATTATGTTGAGCGGAATGATCGCCGGGATTGGCGGAGCCTACTTCACCATTGGCCGGGTGGGACAATTTGATGAAGTGATGACCGGCGGGCGCGGCTTCATCGGTCTGGCCGCGATGATCTTTGGTAAGTGGACGCCTGTTGGGTCATTGGGCGCTTCGCTGCTCTTTGGGTTTGCCGATTCCTTCCAGCAGAAAATCCAAATTCTCATCCCCGCTTTCCCCTCTGAGTTCCTTTTGGCCGCGCCTTATGTCATCACTATGATTGTTTTGGCGGGCGTTGTGGGTAGAGCCATTGCCCCCGTCGCCGATGGCGTTCCCTACGAAAAAGAGTAATTGTGAGCAGCGTAACACGCCACAAAAAAATAATCATCGCCATAATTAGCGTCATATTTATGGCCTGCGTCTGTTGCGGCGGCTTTGGCTTGTGGGGGACGTGGTCAGTGAGCCGTATGTTCGTGTCGGAACCGGAGGATGTGAAAGCGTTGGGCGCCGAAATTGCGGATTACACCCTGCCTCCCGGCTACGCTGAAGTGATTGGTATGCATTTTTTTGATTCGATAATGGTTGCCATTGCTCAAGAAAATGCTACGCTGGATGATATGTTGCTTATGTTGATGAAGCCGCCGGAGGGTGCGGAGGTTGATCAGGCTGTTCTGGAAAAACAATTAGCCGCCGCTCTGCGACAGCAATTTTCTATGCATGGCTTCAACCTGACGCTAGACACCGTTAAAACCCGCATCATCAACGATGAAGAAGTTGCGCTGACCTATCGCAAAGGCGAAGACAACTTTGGCGCGCCCTACCGGCAGATGAGTACCCTGTTCAACGGCAGCAAGGGCAAGGTATTTATTTTAGTACAGGGAACCGAAGCCGGATGGGATCAAGAGGCGTTGGACAGTTTTTTGAACTCTATTCATTGATTTTTTGCGTATTTTACGGTACAATATTGGTAGAAGTTTGGTGATAATGAGGTAAAGCGGAATGATCAGAGTAGAAACGCGGGTAATCAACCTTGAAAAGATGATGTCGCAGCTCATCCAAACCGTTGAACAAACGTCGCGGGAAATGCGTGAGTTTAAAGACGAGATACGCGCTGATACGC
>DUEH01000298.1 GCA_011192195.1 Chloroflexota bacterium
ACCCCATTTTTGATAGTCATGGGGAAGTTGCGCAGATGATAGAGTATTCTCTGGACATCACCGAACGCAAAGAGGCGGAAGCAGCGCTGATAGAAAGCGAGGCCCGTTACCGTCTGCTGGCCGAAAACGCCACCGACATCATCTGGACCACAGATATGAACTTCCAGACTACCTATGTCAGTCTGGCTATCGAGCAGATTTTGGGCTATAGCGTTGAAGAAGGTTTGACATTGAACCTGGAAAATATTTTAACGCCTACTTCATGTCAGGCCGCAAAAAGGGTGTTCCTAACCGAACTTGTTACAGAAAAACGCAATGGAGAAGACTCTCCCAGAACGCGAACTCTGGAAGTGGAAGCGATTCGCAAAGATGGAGACAAGGTTTGGCTTGAAATAAAGTTGCGATTTTTACGCGATGTAAAGGGGAGGCCGACTGGCGCTTTGAGCGTTGCCCGCGACATTAGTGAGCGAAAGAGCCTGCAAGCGCAATTTCATCAGGCGCAAAAAATGGAGGCCGTGGGCAGATTGGCCGGCGGCGTAGCTCATGATTTCAACAACCTAATGACCGCCGTCCTGGGATATTGCGGGCTTGCATTACACCAACTGGATGAAGGCGACTTGGTGCGGCAGGATGTTCTGGAGATCAAGAAAGCCGGCGAACGGGCCGCCGCGTTGACTCGTCAACTGTTGATCTTCAGCCGTCAAGAAGCTCTGGAAACGCAAATTGTCAATTTGAATTATATTGTTGTCAACCTGAAAAAAATGCTCCGGCGGCTGATTGGCGAACACATTGAATTGGCTGCCGTACTGGCGGAAAATCTGGGAACAATCGAGAGCAATTCAGGGCAGATAGAACAAATCATCATCAATTTGGCAATCAACGCCCGCGACGCGATGCCCAAAGGCGGGGAGATCACTATTGAAACGGCTAACGTAGTCTTGGATCGAGACTACGCCCGCCAGCATCTCGATGTAACGCCCGGCCCTTACGTTATGCTGGCGGTCAGCGATACAGGGCATGGCATGGATAGGGAAACGCAAGGCCGCGTCTTCGACCCCTTCTTTACTACCAAAGAGCAAGGTCAGGGAACAGGATTGGGATTGGCCACCGTTCACGGCATTGTCAAACAGAATAACGGGCATATCTGGCTGTACAGCGAGCCGGGATATGGAACCAGCTTCAAAATCTACCTGCCGCAGGTGGAAGATGAGGCCGCGCCAACAAGGGCGGCTGAAACTGCGACGCAACCTTCCTCCGGCGACGAAACCATTTTGTTGGTAGAGGACGAGAAAATGGTGCGCGAATTAGCTCAACACGTATTGACTCGGGCTGGATACACAACGCTGCCGGCGCAGCACGGGCCAGAGGCGCTTCAGATCTGCCGGCAGCATCAGGGGCAAATTCACCTCCTGCTCACCGATATTCTGATGCCCGGCGGGATGAACGGCCGTGAACTGGCAGAAGAAGTTATTCAACTTTATCCTGAGATAAAAATTCTTTATATGTCAGGGCACACAGACAACATTATCGCCCGGCAAGAAATGCTGTCCCCGGAACTGAATTTCTTGCAAAAACCTTTCTCCCTTGATGCGCTAACTAAAAAAGTACGCGCAGTTCTGGACTCGTCTTGGACCTTCCCGGCAAATGAACACCGCTCGTAGTTAGCCCCGTAGCGCCAGCGAAGTGGCGTGTCGCAACGGTACTCCACTACGTTGTGTAGCTAACTACGCGCAGGAGGCCATTATGAAACCCCTCAAGAATCCTTTGATTGGCGTAAGCGTATTTACCATCCTGTTTCCGGCAATGACGCCCCTGATGCAGTATATCCCCAACCCAATGGTGCCGGGGGCCATTGTGAGCCTCAATATGATCCTGCCGGTATTGGCCGGGCATTTCTACGGCCCCTTGAGCGGTCTGATAGCCGGCGGGCTTGGCGTGTGGTTGGCGGTTATATTCCAGGCCGACCAATTTTATATCGTGGGCGTTTTTTCTATGGCGGTAACGGGCGCCGCAGCCGGGTGGGCGGGCAAGTATCGCTCTGAGCTTCTATCCGCCTCAACCATCATCATCGCTCACGCGCTGAATATTCTAACCCTAACGCGCATAGGGCTGCTCGCCATTCCTCCGGAACAAGTTGGCGCTATGGCGCTGGGGCTGGCAACGGAAACCATCATTGATGTTGTGGCTATTGTCCTTATCATTGTTTTGCTCAAACAATGGCTCTATCAAAGAGAACGCTGGTAAATGCGACTGAATAAACGTATCCTGCAAATAATAACAGCCGCCGGCATCTCAGTCTGGCTGCTTGCGGCCGGGATGGGGATAATTTTAACCCGAAGCCAGCCGGGAGCCTTAACGGAGATGCTGGTCTATTCGATGATCGTTCCCGTTTTAGTGGCCTCGTTTGCCTTTGGACGCGGCGGGGGAATGTTGGCGGCGCTGCTGTCCAGCCTGATCAGCGCTTCGCTGGCGATGGGGCAGCCCGAAGCTTTGCAATCTCCCCTTGTGCAGCGGGTACTCTTCCAGATCATCTTTTTCAACATCGTCGCCCTGGTCACCAGTGGACTATCAGAGCGCGAAAAAAAGGCCGCCAAATCATACCGGGACCTCTTCGATGGCGTGCCTGTTGGCCTTTACCGGGCTGCGGTTTCCGGGCAAATACTCAATGCGAACCAGTCTCTGGTGAAAATGTTGGGCTATCCCAATCAAAAAACTCTGCTGACGGTGAATATCTTCGACTTGCACGCCTCCGAAGAAACTCGCCGGCAAGAACTGGCGCTGCTGAGGAACGCAGGGCTTGTTCAAAATTTCAGCCTTCAACTGCGCCGCTATGACGGAACCGTTATCTGGGCAAAAGCCAACACCAGAGCTATTTACGATATTGACGGGCAGATGATTTATTACGAAGGGAGTCTGGTGGATGTTACCCGACAGATGCAACTTGAAGACCAGCTTCATCAGGCTCAAAAAATGGAAGCCGTGGGGCGGTTGGCGGGGGGCATAGCCCATGACTTCAACAACATTATGACAGCCATCATCGGCTACAGCAGCCTTTTGTTAATGGATATGTCCCCTTCTAACCCACTCTACGAAAGTCTGGAGCAGATCAAACTTTCCGGAGAACGAGCCGCCTCTTTAACCCATCAACTTCTGGCCTTTAGTCGCAAGCAGATGTTGCAGCCGCAAGCGATTGACCTCAACAAAATAGTCGCCAATGCAGAAGAGGGGCTGCGACGCTTAATGGGTGAAGATATTGCACTAATCACGCGCCTGTCCCCTGACCTGAAGCTGGTGAAAGCTGATCCCGTTCAGATTGAGCTGGTTATTACTAACCTGGCAACAAACGCCCAAGCCGCTATGCCTGACGGCGGCAAACTGATAATTGAAACAGCCAACGCTGCGCCGGACGAAGATTACGCCGCCCAACACCCCAATATCGCTCCCGGTAAGTACGTAATGCTGCTTGTTGGCGATACAGGTAGAGGCATGGACGCAGAAACTCAAGCCAATATCTTTGAACCCTTTTTCACTACTAAAGAGGTTGGTCAAGGGCCTGGGCTGGGACTTTCTATCATTCACGGTATCATCGCTCAAAGCGGAGGGCATATTCAGGTCAATAGTAAATTGGGACAAGGCGCCGTCTTCAAAATCTATTTGCCGCAAGTTGGGTAAATCCTTTGTAATCATGGTATGATATAACTATGAAGAAACCGCGATTCACCCGTAGATGGTTTTTGGGTCTGGGGATACTGAGCATTGCCTATTTGCTGGCGATGTTGCTAATTCAGTTGGGCCTGCCCGCCGATGGCTACGCCGACAAAGACGGCCTGATGCGCAATCAGGTAACGGCAGACCAACCCCTAAGCGCCACAGAAACCGGCCTGCAAACAGGCGATGAAATTCTGGCTGTCAACGGTCAATCCATTGCCCAACTGCGCGAATGGACATTTACCTTTGTTCAACCGCCGCATCCCCTTCAAGTTGGGCAGCCGGCTGTTTACACCGTAGAGCGAAACGGCGCTGCAATAGAAATTCAGGTTATTCCTGCGCGCTTAACGCTTGCCCAACTGATCTTCAAGTGGTTTCCTAGTCTGATTGGCGGCGTCATCTTCATCTTGATTGGCGTAGCCGTTTTTTTGCGCAAGCCCAGAGATAGAACGGCTCAAATTTTTTACCTGGTCAATCTGGTAACGGGTATTTCTATGCTGGGGCGGGCTATTTTTGCCTTTCAAGCCAGCGACCTGGTCAATCAACAGGCTTTTTTCCTCTTCACCCTCCTTGAATTTAGCACTTTTTGGCTTGTCTTTCCCCTCATCTTGCACTTGCTGCTCATTTTTCCCGGAAAAAGCCCCTTGCTTCGTAAATTTCCCTGGTTGCTGCCCGTTGCCTATCCTGCCCTGACTATTTTGAGTTTGATAATGGGTTATTCCAAGGGTTATAATCTCTCGACCAGATTGGGAGCAATGGATCAATCTCGCTTTTCCATTGCCATTGTCTATCTACTGGCAGCGATAGGCAGTTTGGTTTATAATTTTTTTAGCGCCAAAAATCGCGTTGAACGGAATCAGTTACGCTGGATTGTGTGGGGCTTTGGCGTGGGGGCGGCGCCCTGGATATTCTTGTTCACGCTGCCCATCGCCTTATTTGGGCAGCGTTGGGTCTCTCTGGATTTTGTTAATATCTTCATCACTCTGGTCCCCCTTGCTTTTGGCTTTTCCATTGTCAAATACCGCTTATTCGATATTGAATCGTTAATCCATCGCAGCCTGCTCTACGGTTTTTTGAGCGTCTCCCTGGCGAGCGTTTATTTACTTCTGGTAGCGCTCTTGACTCGCATGTTCCCTTATCTGGGTTTCGACGCTGCCAGCCCGGTTGTTCCGGTAGCCGCCGTTATTGCCGTTGCCGCTGTTTTTGCGCCCGCCAAAGACCGTTTGCAGCTTGTCATTGATCGCTTGTTCTACAAAGATCGCTCAACCTTCAATCGTTTACCCATAGAAGTTAGCCGCGAATTGAGCGGTAAAGTAGAACTGACGCCTATCATCACTTTGTTGACCCAAACCCTCCCCAGTCGGCTTCAAATTAGCGCCGCCGAGTTAATCCTTTCCGATCATCATAGTCAGAAGTGGATATCGTATCAAAATGCGCAGAGAGGACTGAGCAATACCGCTATAGAAAGCGACTTGATTGCGTTGCTGAAGAAACGGAGCGCCGCCATTGCCCTGTATGACACCGAACATTTGCCCCGACAGATGCAGCCTTTTTTTGAGCAAGGCGTAGAGGTGCTTATCCCCC
>DUEH01000299.1 GCA_011192195.1 Chloroflexota bacterium
CAGGCCAACGCGGATTCAGGCGCATTTTCCAGACGACGGCCAAAATGACGAGGTTGGCGACGACCTGATACAAGTGCGCGGGGTGTCTGAGTTGGCCGAATTGCTCAATGCCCCAGAGGAGCGAAGTAGGCGTTCCCAGCGTTTGGCTGCCCAAGAAGGCGCCCACGCCCCCAATAAGCATCGCCAACGCTGCGCCGGACGCTATAGCATCGACGACGACGGGCAAGAGGAGTTTGTGTACTTTGATGTAAATAACAATGGCTGCCAGCGCAAAGATGAAGGCCTCTGGCAGCGCAATGGCGTTGATGGTCAAAGCCAGAGATTGAATAGCGTTTTTGGCGTAGGCTTCCCAATGACTTAGCGCATACCACGCTCGCCCGCCAATCAGCCCCGCCAGCAGGCCGTAAATACCGATGTTGTAGATGTGGTCGCCGTCAATGCCCAGGCGCTCGGCTTCTTTTGCGCCCAGCCACATTCCCGCCCACAGCGCCAGTAACACAAATAGCGGACAGGATGGGATACTTGCCGGCCCGATAGAGAGGTTGGGATACATAAATCAGTGAATAATGAAAAATGAATAGTGAAAAATTTGGATTAGATGCCGGACAGTCTCCGAGAAAATTGGCGCATTAACCGCTGTTTACTGCCTACTGCTTACTTCAATTCCGAGAGTTTCGCTTCAAGATAGGCTTTGTTGAGACCGCCGGTAAGCGTTTCGTTGATAATGCCGTTGCGGTCAACAAAGATGGTGGTAGGCAGACCGAGGACGTTGTAGGTAACGCCAGCCAGCCCGGTTTTGTCTAAAAGCACCGGAAAGGTGATGCCAAATTCTTCCATAAAAGCGTTGATATCGCCACTATCTTGCGAGGCAGCGTTGACGCTAAAGATGATCACGTCGTCGCCCAGCTCACGATGGACGGCTTGAAAATCGGGCATCTCGGCGCGGCAGGGAGGACACCAGGTAGCCCAAAAATTGATGAGTACCGGTTTACCTTTGAAGTCGCTTAAGCTGAGCGTTTGCCCGTCGGTGGTCTCCAGCGTAATTTCCGGAGCGGGATGGCCTTTGATGGGCGCGGCTTCAAGGGTGGTTTCAGCGCCTTCTTCCGCTTTATCGCTATTGATGATGATCCATCCACCCCCCAGCAATAGTACGGCGACAATCATCGCCAGCCAGGGCCGGATATCGCTTTGTTTCTTGTCGGATTTCTTTTTGCTCATCGCTCCATCCTTTACATAAGAACTATAAAAGAAGCCAAGGTGTTTGTCAAATGTCATTGTCTCGTTGCGCTGGCAATGACACAGCCTATTCAGGATACGCAAAAATACATTTTAACGCTGTAAGCTGGCTTACGCAAAACAGGATAGTCACTCAGCAGGGCTGTTCAGTTCTGCAGTTATGTCATTGCGAGGCGCATTTTGCCGAAGCAATCTCCACATTGCAGGCCGGAGATTGCTTCGTTCCTCGCAACCTGTCCTGAGCATAGTCGAATGGATGACACGCGCAGAATCTTTAGAACTGAACAGCCCTGACCCTAAGCCTGTCGAATGGGTCGGCTTATGTGGGGACGCAGAGCGTCTGGGTATGCGTTGCCACGCTGGAGCGTGGTAACGAGGAGAAAATAGAAGTTTGGCAAAAACGGGAATTGAAAAAAGAGGCGCAGAATCGTCGAAGCGGAGCCTTGACCGGGAGGGGTGGTCGAAGCTCCGCTTCATTTAGTTGCACGTCCCTGTGCAAAGGAGTTGGCTGACTTACTGATGATAGTATACCTGAAACACCGCCAAAAATCCAGTAATTTACAAGACTGTCACCCAACGCAAATCCTACGGTTTATGACAAGGAGACAAGGGGATGGAGGGACAAAGGGGACAAGGATGGCCAGTCCAATGACCGTTAGTTTTTTTATGTCCATAGACTACAAGCCGCGTTCTCCGCGAATGTAGGGGACGCCCAGGGCAGCAGGCGCGCCGATACGTTTTTTGGCGGCGGCGCGAGCGCCCAGTACCAGCGCTAAAATAGTGAGGATATAGGGAGTCATCTGCAAAAAGAAGCCCCAGTTAGAATTGACGTAAAGCGGGTTGGTGAGGCCAAAGAGGGTAGGCGGGCCTTGCAGGTCCAAAATGCCGCGTCGCAGCGCGCCGAAGAGATAGGAGCCTACCGCCGCGCGAAGGGGATCCCACTGGGCAAAGATAACCAGTCCAATGGCTATCCAGCCTTGCCCGGAGGTAGTTTGCACGCTGTACCAGCCGGGCGAAACGGCCAAACTGATGGTGGCTCCGGCCAATCCGGCCAAACAACCGCCGACAAATACATAAAAGTAGCGCAAGCGATAGACATTAACTCCCATTGTGTCTGCCGCTTCCGGTTTTTCGCCAATGGCGCGCAAGTGCATACCGGGCCGTGTTTTATGAATGAAGTACCATGCCGCCGGTATGAGCAGGTAGCCCACGTAAACCAGGACGCTGTGGTTTTCAAAAAAGACCGGGCCAACCCAGGGAATGGAAGCCAGACCGGGAATGTCGATAACGGGGATGGTGGGCGGGTTTTGTCCGGTCAAGCCTTCGCCAAAGACCATAGCTATGCCGGTTCCCAAAAAGGTTAACGACAGCCCGCTCACTACCTGGTCGGCTTGAAAGTGGATGGTGACCAGCCCGTGCGCCATACTCAAAGCGCCTCCGGCCAACATTGCCACCACCAGCCCCAGCCAGGGGTTGTTTGTTGCCAGGGAAGTGCTAAACCCGGCCATTGCGCCGATGAGCATCATCCCTTCAAGTCCCAAGTTGAGGATTCCGGCGCGTTCAGTGATCAGCTCGCCAATAGTGGCAAAGAGTAAAACGGTTCCGGTTGCCAGTCCGGCGTGTAAAATAATAATTGGATCCATAGATTTATCCTTTGTCCCTTGTCATTCGTCATTTGCTGAAGCGAATTTTGTAGCGCAACAGCACATCGCTGCTGATGATCATAAAGAGAATGAAGCCTTGCAGCATCATCGCCAGACCGGAAGGTTGAATTTCTCGCCCGGCCAGGATCAGGCCGCCAAACAAGATGGCTACCGGAACAACGGCAAAGGGGTTTAACTTGGCCAGCCAGGCGATGATGATGCCCGTGAAACCATAACCCGGCGAAATTCGCTCTTGCAGGCGATGCACCACGCCGGTAACTTCTGACATTCCGGCTAAACCGGCCAGGGCGCCGGAAACCATCATCACCAGGATAATATTGCGCGCAATGTTGAGGCCCGCGTAACGGGCGGCATGGGGGTTATCGCCAATCAGGGCAACTTCATAGCCCCAGCGACTGCGTTCTAAAAGCCACCACACAATGACTACTGCAATCAGGCCAAACACAACGCCCAGATGCAGGGTCATCCCGGAAATGCGTTCCAGACCGATGCTTTCCAGAAAGCGCGTCAGGCCGGAATCGGTGTTTTGCATAAACGCTTTGTAGGGGCGGGCGTAGTCGGTAACGCGGGTTAGCCAGGCGCTTTTGGGAAAGGTGGGGGTCATTTGGAAACCGGCGTCGCTCCAGGTGTTGAATATCCAGAAGTTGTTCCACAAAATGGCTACGTAATTCAGCATCAAAGTAGAGATGATTTCATTGATGCTGAAGCGAGCTTTGAGATAGCCGGGAATAAATCCCCAAATTGCGCCGCCAATCATCCCCATCACCATCATTGCGCCTATCACCACAATTTTGGGGCTATCCGGAGGGAGTATTGGAAGCAGCACTACCAGGCTGGCAAAGAAAGCGCCCATATAAAATTGGCCTTCTGCGCCAATATTCCACAATTTCATCTTGAAGGCAACGGTACAGGCCAGACCCACTAAAATGAGGGGGGTTGCTTTGACCAGGGTATCGGAAAAGGCGGCCCAACTGCCAAAGGCGGCGGTGAAAAAATACCGGGCCACTTCCAGCGGCTGCCCGCCAATCAATTTCAAAATGAGTCCACTGATGATAAAAGCAATCACCACCGATCCAATAGAGGTAGCAAAAGGATACCAGGGGGGGACATCTTTGACACGTTTTTCGAGTACTAGTTTGAAGGGCATAAGCAACACCTTGTTCAATTAGCAATTAAGAATCACCGGTAGTGGTAAAAAAGTAAGTGATGGAGTCCAAAACTACAGTTTTGAATTCCGCAATCATCACTTATAACTTAACCATTACCGAATTACCAATGAGAATTTCTTAATTGCTAATTGCTAATTGTTAACTGTCTCACTTCCCACCATCATCAGGCCAATTTTATTGACATCGGCTTCTTCCACGGGCATAACGCCCATGATTTTACCGTGAGAAATAACGGCAATGCGGTCGCTGAGGGAGAGGAGTTCTTCCAGTTCTTCCGAAATAAGCAGAATGGCGGCGCCGGCTTCTCGTTGTTCCAGCAGCAGGGTTTGCACCGCCTCGATAGCGCCCACGTCCAGACCGCGCGTAGGCTGCATAGCAACCAGCAGTTTGGGGCGAGTGGAGATTTCGCGGGCCAGGATAACTTTTTGCAGGTTGCCGCCAGAAAGATTGCGCGCCGGTGTTTTGACGCTGGGCGCTAAAATAGCGTATTTGTCTTTCAACTGCCGGGCTTCTTGCCGCGCTTTGACAAAGTTGATTGTCCAGCCGTTGCCGATTGGCTCGTGACGGTAAGATTTCATAATAGTGTTGCGGGTGATGCTGAGATTGGGGGCGGTTCCTACCTTAGAGCGGTCTTCCGGGATGTGTCCCACGCCGCTTTCTATGGCGCGAATGGGCGGCCGGTTGGCTATTTCTTCATCATTGATGATGACGCGACCGGTGCAGGAACGCAAGCCGGTGATGACTTCCGCCAGTTCGCTTTGACCATTTCCCGTTACCCCGGCGATGCCCAAAATTTCGCCGCTGCGCACGTCCAGCGACAGGCCGCGCAAGGCAGGTACACCTTTGTTGTTTTCGGCGTGAATATCATTTACGGATAGAACCACGTCGCCCGGCTCTTGCGCCTTTTTCTTCACAGAGAAGACAACTTCGCGGCCCACCATCAGTTGGGCCAGTTTGGCCGGGGTAAGCCCTTTGGCGCTAATTCCTTCCGCGGTGACAACGCCTTTGCGCAATACCGTCACCTTGTCGGCAACGGCGGTAACTTCATGCAGTTTGTGACTGATAAAGATGATTGATTTACCCAGCGCTACCATCGAACGCATCGTATTCATCAGTTCATCAATTTCTTGCGGGGCCAGAACGGCGGTCGGCTCGTCCATAATCAAGATGTCGGCTCCGCGATAGAGAACCTTGAGGATTTCGACGCGCTGCTGTTCGCCCACCGAAAGCTGCCAGATTTTGGCGGCGGGGTCAACATGCAGACCAAACTGCGCTTGCAAGTCTAATACTTTTTGGTCGTAACGGGGAAGGTTTAGGGCAAATCCGGGGTCGTCCAGACCAAGCAAGATGTTTTCGGTGACGGTTTGGGTGGGAACCAGCATAAAGTGCTGGTGGATCATCCCAATCCCCTGGGCAATGGCGTCTTTGGGCGAGTTGAAACTGACGGGCTGCCCGTGAACTTTGAGCGTTCCGCTGCTCTGTTTGTACAGACCGGCCAGAACGTTCATCAAGGTACTTTTTCCCGCGCCATTTTCGCCCAGCAGCGCGTGAATTTCGCCCTGTTTAAGGGTCAGGTTGACCTGATCGTTGGCCAGCACACCAGGAAAGCGAACTGTGACGTTTTGCATTTCAACTGCGTTAGTCATTTGTCATTTGTCCTTTGCCAAAAGAGATTTCAGGCCAACTCAAGGTGCGCACCGGCAACTGCCGTCATTAGCGCCTGTTTTGTCATTTTGGAAAGTTCAACGGGCGCAAACATTGATTTGGGATAAAGATAGCCGTCCGGTTCTGAAGCGTCTTCATCAATGAGACGAAGCATGTTGTACGCTTCCGCCTCTGTATCCGGCAATATACGGTAAAGTTTGCCCAAAATCAAACTTGCGGAATTGCCTCTATTATTAATACAAACCACAAACTCATTCATCGAATCACCCGTTTAATTTTGAAATCTCTGCGCCCTATGCCGTGCGCCTCAAACCAGTGTATTTCAGCCTCAAAAGCTGCACCGTCTGATAGCTGTATAATTGCCAGACCTTTCATTTTGCGCCAACGTCCTTTACCATAAGCCCGCTTCAGTTGCCGCCGAATATGAACGCCTCGTCCGGTGGCAATTGTCTCGATATTTCTGATTTTGCCAAGAATTGTAAATTGAGACATATCACTCAATTTCCTCGTTCCCACGCACAAAGCGTGGGAACGAGGAAATTCTCTACTGCTTGCCCTGCCTAGTCCAGGCTGGGTAGTTCAGCGGTGATGTTTTCGTTCCACCAGTACATACAGGTTTCGCAGGGGCTGCCAAATTGCGCAAAACCGTCCAGGTCAATCTGCTCCAGACTTTCGCCTTCGGCCAGAATTTGGTTGCCTTGATTATCGGTGATGGGGCCTTTGAAGACGTCAAAGCGGGTAAATTCACCCTTGAGCATTTTGTCCAGCGTGTCGCGAACCAGAGCCAGGTCTTCTTCCGGCAGTTCGGC